>NZ_JBCGFQ010000049.1:0-40114 GCF_040984075.1 Pseudomonas sp. I2 | reverse complement strand
ACCCAGCGAGCACCCCCAACAACACCCCGGCCAGGCTCACCGACATGGCCATGGTCAACTGCACCGACATCGCCGACAGCGAACTGGCAGCCGCCGAACGCTCGACCGGCACATCCTGGTAACTGGCTGCGCCCAGCGTGGAGAACTGTAGCGAACGCACCAGCCCGGCAGCGAACAGCACCAAGGCCATCGCCCACACCGCCGTGTCACGGTCGAAGCCGGCGCACAGGGCAATCCCCCCACCGCTGAGCACGGCATTGCAGCTCAGTACCCGACGATAGCCATAGCGGCGCACCAGCGGCACTGCCAGCAGCTTCATCAACAGCGCCCCGACACCGCCACTGACCACCAGCCAGCCTGCCGCCATCGGATTCATGTCCAGGCAGTTCTGCAACAACAGCACGATCAGGAACGGCTGCGCCGCCGACCCGAGGCGGAACAACCCGCCCCCGGCCTGGGCCACGCCGAAGCTTTGCAGGCGCAGCAGCGACAGATCGACCAGCGGGTTGGCATGACGCCGTGCATGCACCCGGTAACCCAGGGCACAGACCAGCCCCCCGGCAATCAGTGCCACGGCCCAGGTGCGCGGCAATTGTCCCAGCCCCAGGGATTGGAGGCCGAACACCAGCATCGCCAAGGCCCCGCCACTGAGCAACAGGCCGCGCCGGTCCAAAGCCGGCACCGGACGCGCCGGGTAGTCCGGCACATGGCGCAGGACCAGCCAGCAGCCGACCAGGCAGATCGGCAGGTTGACCAGGAAGATCCAGTGCCACGACAGCACCGTCACCAGCAGGCCACCGAGCAGCGGCCCGACCAAGGGCCCGACCAGTGCCGGCAGGGCCAGCCAGGACATCGCCTGGAGCAGTTGCTCGCGGCTCGACCAGCGCAGGATGATCACCTGCCCCACCGGCGTCATCAGTGCCCCGGCCGCGCCCTGCAGCATGCGCCCCAGGCACAGTTGCCACAGTGTGTCGGCCAGGGCGCAGGCCAGAGAGGCGGCGGTGAACAGCCCCATGGCCAGCAGCATCACCTGGCGCGGGCGGAAACGCTCGGCCGCCCAGCCGCTGACCGGCACGCACAAGGCCAGGGCCAGCATGTACAGCGACACCACCAGGTTCATGCGCAAGCCCGGCTCGCCGAAATCGGCGGCCATCTGCGGCAAGGCAGTCATCACCGCCGTGCTGTCGAGCAACTCCATGAACAGCGCGGCACCGATGATCACCGGCACCTTGGGGCTTTGCACATGGCCGGCCAGCAAGGCCGGCTGAGCAGTCAAAACAGCCCCGAGACAGGTGGGCGGGTGCCCTTGAGCTGCCAGGCGCCGACCACTGCCGCCTTCCACTGGCGGGGGTTGTGGTTGGCCACGGTGCGGGCGTTGCGCCAGTGGCGGTCGAGGTTGTGCTGGCGGGCAGTGGTGGAGGCACCGCCAACGTCGAAGACGGTCTCGGCAGCCTTGAGCGCCAGCTCGGCCACCAGGTACTGGGCCTGTGCCACTTCGATGGCCGCCTGCTCCACCGAGGCCTCCTCCAGTTGCGCGGCCCAGGCCTGGTCGATGGTCGCGGCGGCCTTGAGCACCAGCGCTTCGGCAGCGTAGGCACGGGCGGCGATGTCGCCTACCGAGAGCTCCACGTAGGGATCATCCACCGAGCGGCTGGCGCTGCTGTGCTTGATGGGGCGGGCATGCTCGCGGGCAAACTGGCGGGCATCGTCCAGGGCATTGCGGGCGATACCGGCCAGCACAGTGCCGAGAAACAACTGCAGGAACGGCGTGACGACGGTGCGCTTGCCTTCCTCCACGGTGCGGGTGCGAATATCGCTAGCCTCGACCCGCACGTTGCGCAGGTAGGTGGTGCCGCTGGCCGTCAGGCGCTGGCCCATGGCATCGAAGTCGTCGACCAGCTCCAGCCCCTCACGGTCACGCGGCAGGATGAACGACACCGGCTGTTCGTCCTCATCCAGGGCCACGGCACTGACATAATCGGCGAACAGCGCACCGGTGCTGTAGAACTTGCTGCCGTTGGCGCGAAAATGCTCGCCATCGCGCACCAGGCGCGCGGCGATGGCGCCGTTGGCGCCGCCCAGTTCCCAGCCGGCGTTGCCGATCACCGCGCCGTCCAGGTAGCGGGCGAACCAGCGCTCGCGCTCCTGCTCGGCGCCCTCGGCCCGCGAGGCCAACAGCCCTTCGACGAAGGCGAAGCCCGGGCGCAGGGCCTGGGCCACGTTGGAGTCGGCCGACGCCACCTGCAGCAACAGCGCGATCACATCGCTGACCGTACCGCCGGGGCCGCCGTAGCGTGTCGGGATGCGCACGGTATAGAGCCCGGCGGCCGCGAGCTGGGCAATGGCCGCGTAGGGTAGCTGGCGTTCACGTTCGCGCTCGGCGGCGCCTGCGGCGATGGTCGGCAGCAGTGCGCCGATGCGCGCCTTGAGTGCCTCGACGCTGGCGGCCGGGGCCTGGCTGGGGAAACGTTGGAAGGTAGTCATGGATCGGTCCTTAGATGGCGATTTTCCAGAGGCGAGATTCGTCGAACAGGTCTAAGGCTTCGTGCTCCAGGTCCAGTGGCGGCACCACCAGCTCGGCGCCGCGGCCAGGCAGGCGCGGTACCGCGCCGAGCAAGCGTTGGGTGTACGCGTGGCCCGGTCGCTCGAACAACTGCTCGACCGGCGCTAGCTCCACCACCTGGCCGTGGCGCATCACCAGTACGTCGTCGCTGACATGGCGGATCACGCCCAGGTCGTGGGAAATGAACAGGTAGGCCAGGCCCAGTTCGTCCTGCAGGTCCGCCAGCAGGTCGAGTACCTGGGCCTGTACCGACACGTCGAGGGCCGAGACCGGCTCGTCGCAGATGATCAGCTTCGGCTCGCTGGCAATCGCCCGGGCGATCGCCACCCGCTGGCGCTGGCCACCGGAGAGCTGCAACGGCCGGCGCTGGGCCAACTCGGCCGGCAGACGCACCTGGCCCAGCAGCACGGCGATCCTCGCGGGCCGTGCCGCCGCCTCGACACCCGCCACCTGCAGAGCGTCGGCGAGGATCTGCGCCACGCTCCAGCGCGGATCGAAGGAGCCCAGCGGGTCCTGGTAGATCACGCTGATCTCTCGGCGCAGTGGCCGGCGCACGGCTTCACTCACCGTGTCGCCCGGCCGGTTCCACGGCTGGCCGCGGTAAAGCACCTCGCCGGCATCCGGCTGCAGCAGGCCAAGGGCAATGCGTGCCACGGTGGTCTTGCCCGAGCCGGACTCGCCGACGATACCCAGTGTGCGCCCGGCGCGCAGGCTGAAATCGACGCCCTGCACCACCTGCCGTACCCGCCCGTCGGGGCCCAGGTAGCGCTTGCCCAGGCCGCGCCCTTCGAGCAGCACCTCGCCCTGCTGGCGCGGTCGCGGCCCACGCCTGGCCCCGGCACGTTCCGGCGACAACCGGCTGCCACGCGGATGCTCGGCCGGCACCGCTGCCAGCAGCGCCTGGGTATAGGGATGGCGGGGCTGGCGCAGTACCTGTTGCATCAGCCCCTGTTCGACCACCTCGCCGTGCCGCAGCACTACCACTTCGTCAGCCAGTTGCGCGACCACCGCCAGGTCGTGGCTGATGATCAGCAGCGATGCGCCACGCGCCTTGATCTGCTGGAACACCTCGAGGATCTGCGCCTGCACCGTGGCATCCAGCGCGGTGGTCGGCTCGTCGGCGATCACCAATGCCGGATCCAACGCCAAGGCGCTGGCGATCAAGGCACGCTGGCGCAAGCCGCCAGACAACTCCCCAGGACGCTGGCGTGCACGCAGGGCCACGTCCGGCATGCCAACCCGTTCCAGCAGCTCCAGCACCCGCGCGGCGCGCTGCTGGCGGTCGCCGTACCGGTGCGCCTGCAGCACTTCGAGGACCTCCTTACCCACTGGGCGCAGCGGATCGAGCGACACCAGCGCGTCCTGCAGGACAAAGCCGATGTCCTTGCCACGTACCGCACGCCACTGGCGTTCGCTGAGCGCCAGCAGGTCATGGCTGGCAAAGTCCAGCTGGCGCGCCGTCACCTCTGCCCGAGGCCCGGCCAGGCCCACCAGGCTGCGGGCACTGACGCTCTTGCCCGAGCCCGACTCCCCCACCAGGGCCACGCAGCGCCCTGGCTGCAGGGTGAAAGACAGGTCACGGACCACACTGCGGCCAGCGAAGGCAACGTTCAGCCCGTCGACGATCAAGGTCTTGTCGCTCATGGCAGGCGGCCCTCCAGGCGTTGTTGGATGTAGCGGCCGGTCACCGTCGTCGCCAGGGTGGTGAGAACGATGAACAGGCCAGGGAAGAAGGTCAGCCACCAGGCATTGGCGATGAAATCGCGGCCCATGGACAACATCGTCCCCCACTCCGGCGCTGGCGGCTGTGCACCCAGGCCCAGGAAGCTCAGCGCCGAGGCCCAGACGATCGCCTGGCCCACGCCCATGGTCAGGGTTACCACCAGCGGGCGCATGGCGTTGGGCAGCAGTTGGCGCAGGACGATCCGCGAGGTCGGGTGCCCCAGCGCCCGTGCCGCCTCTATGTAGCCGGCGTTGCGCACCGCCAGCACCTGGCCACGGACCATCCGCGCATAGCCCGGCGCGCCGCCGAGGCCCGTGGCGACGATCAGCGGGCCGACGCCACTGCCGAACACCGCGACGAACAGCAGCGCCAGCACCAGGCTGGGGAAGGCGAACAACACCTCCAGCAACCAGCCCACCGCCCGGTCGAGGCGCGCCCCACCCAGGCCGCCCAGCAGGCCAAGGCTGATGGCGATGGTCATGGACAACGCCGTGGCCGCCACGCCGATCAGCAGGCTCTGGCGGGCGCCGTGGACGATCCGCGCGAAAATGTCGCGCCCAGACTGGTCGGTGCCCAGCCAGTGCGCCCAACTGGGCGGTCGGAACGCCTCGCGGGGGACGATGGCCAAGGGGTCGATGCGGGTGAACAGCCCCGGCGCCAGGGCCGCCAGCACCAGGGCGGCGAGGAACAGCATCGCCAGGGCCGCCCCCAGTGGCGGCAGTTTCAGGTGCCGCTGCCGGCGTCGGGGCGCCAGGGCGCGCTCGAGGGTCAGGTCACTCATGGCGTGGCCTCCTGTTGCCGTGGGTCGATCCACTGGTAGAGCAGGTCCACCAGAATGTTGGCCAGCACATAGCCGGCGGCCACCACCAGGCTGATGCCGATCACCAGTGGCAGGTCCTGTGCCTGCACCGCCTGGTACAGCTGGCGGCCTACGCCCTTGCGCGAAAAGATCACCTCGCACACCACCGCCCCGCTGATCAGTGCGCCGATGGCCCAGCCCGACAGCGATACGCCTGGCAGCAAGGCATGGCGCAGGGCATGCCGAAAGCGCACC
Organism: Pseudomonas sp. I2; assembly: GCF_040984075.1. Classification (NCBI taxonomy): domain Bacteria; kingdom Pseudomonadati; phylum Pseudomonadota; class Gammaproteobacteria; order Pseudomonadales; family Pseudomonadaceae; genus Pseudomonas; species Pseudomonas sp. I2. The sequence goes on along the minus strand of NZ_JBCGFQ010000049.1, from coordinate 34,774 downwards.
GCCAGGTCGCTCAGGCCGCGGGTGCGGGCGGTCAGGATGAAGGGCTGCTCCAAGGTCAGCTCCAGGGATTCGCGGGTCACCTGGGCGATGAAGCCGGCCAGCGGAATGGCCAGGGACAACGCCGGCAGCACCAGACTGGCGAAACTGTCGCTGCCGGCGGGTGGGAACCAACGCAGGCCGAAGGCGAACACGGCCAACAACACCACGCCGAGCCAGAAATGCGGCAAGGCCGCGCTCAGGGTCTCGAACAGCGAGGCCACACCACCGACCAAGCGCCCACGGCCAGCGGTGATCACCGTCAACAGCAATACCAGCGCCCACGCCAGCAGCAGCGCCGCCAGCGCCAGCTCAAGGGTCGCCCCGCCCTGCTCGGCCAGCACGCGGGTCACTGGCAGGTGCTGCGAATAGGACACCCCCAGATCGCCTTGCAGCAAGCGGCCCAGGTACAGCACGTACTGCACCGGCAGTGGCTGGTCGAGGCCATATTCCTTGCGGGTGGCCTCGATGGTCTCCGGGGTCGGGTTGCCGCTGGGCCCGCCGAGGATGGCCAGCACCGGGTCGCCCGGCATCAGGCGCAGGGCGAAGAAGGTCAGGGTCGCCACCGCCCATAGCACCAGCACGCCACCGGCTAGGCGGATGGTGGCGCGCCGGCCGAGGGCAGCCAGGCGCTCGCGGCGTGGGTCGGCCACGGCGAGGGTCGTCGAAACGCTCATTTGTTCACCCATGCGTCATAGAGGTAGGTCACCGCCAGGGAAGGCTCCAGGCGGACGCCGTGGGCGGTCTTGTAGATCCCCAGCCGCGTGCTTTGCGGGTAGGTGGTCAGTTGCAGGTACTGGGCAGCGGCCTGCTGCTGGGCCTGGTGGTACAGCTGGCGGCGCTGGCCGGGGTCCTGAGTGGCCAGGGCACTTTCGACCAATGCATCGAAGCCGGGGTCGGCGTAGCCCGAGGAGTTCTGGTGATAGCCGCCGACCCCGGCCGGTTGGACGAATGCCGAGCTGAAGATGATCCGCAGCACGTCCGGGGTGTTGGTGTTCCAGTAGCCGATGCGGATGTCGTAGTCCCAGGCGGCCTGGCGCGCGGTGACCTGCACGTCGCTCATCTGCTCCAGCACCAGTTCCAGGCCGGCCTGGCGAGTGGTGGCCTGGACCTGCTCCCACAGGGTCAGCTCCGACGGCGTGGTGCGCGCACCGACCAGTACCGTGGCCCGCAGGCGCTTGCCTGCCTTGGTGCGGTAGCCCTCGGCATCACGCCCGGTCCAGCCGGCTTCGTCGAGCAACTGGGCAGCGCGGGCCGGGTCGTAGCCCTGGTGTTGCTCGAAATCCGCGCTGTAGAACGGCGTGGCCACGCTGAGTGGACCGCCGGCGCGGGGAAACTCGCCGAAGTACACGCTCTTGAGCGCACCCTCGACATCGGCGCTGCGCACGAACGCCTCGCGCACACGGATATCGTCGAACGGCGCGCGGCGCAGGTTGAAGGTGCCGTTGGTGGGGTTGCCCGGGCGCTGGGCGATGATCAGCTCGACGTCCGGGTTGCGTCGTGCGGCCTCGTGGGACTCCGGTGGCAGGGTCTCGATCACGTCCACCTCACCGGCCTGCAACGAGGCGAAACGCACCGACGGCTCCTGGATGAAGCGCCAGACGATCCGTTCGAGGTAGGCCGGCCCCTGGTGCCGGGCCGTGGGTGGCGCCCAGTTGTAATCGGGGTTGCGCACCAGTTCCACCTGGTTCTGCCGGTCCCAGCGCACCACCTTGAACGGCCCGCTGCCCACTGGGTTTTCGCAATTCTCGTCGCGGCTGCGCGTGAGCGCGGTGGCCGACTGGATACCGAGAAAGCCCTGGGCCAGCACTTCGAGAAACGCCGCATAGGGCGTAGCCAGGTGCACCACGGCGGTGTACTCGTCGAGCACCTCGGTGCCACGGTACTGGCGGATATAGCCGCCAGCGGTACTGGACTGGGTCTTGGGGTCGGCCATGTGGTCGAGGTTGGCCTTGACGGCCTCCGCGTTGAACGGCGTGCCATCGGTGAAGTGCACGTCGCGGCGCAGGTGGAAGGTGTAGCGCAGGCCATCGGCGGAGACCTCCCAGTGCGTCGCCAGCCAGGGGCCGATGCGGCCATCGCTGTCCATCGACACCAGTGAGTCGAGGTACTGCTGGGCGACGAACACCTGGGGCATGTCGCCAGCCACGTGAGGGTCCAGGCAAGTCGGTTCGCGGTCGGTGGCATAGACCAGGGTACCGCCATGCACGGGCTGGTCGCTGTGGGCCGTACGCTGCTCGGCGCGCTCGCAACCAACCAGTGCCAGCGCGGTGCAGAGCGGGATCAGGGGAAAGAGGGATCGGTTCAAGGTCGCTCCTGCGGGTGACTGGGCGTTACAGGCCCTGTTGCAGGAGTTGTGCCGGGTTCAATCGGTTGATTTTGCTGGGGTTTGGCGGATCGCCAGTGCTGTTGCAAGGGCAAAGTGTGCAGGAGCTGTTGGGCTGGCAACAGTGCGATTCGCAGGGCTTTGTGGGAACGGACTGCCCCGGGAATGGGCCGGCATGGGCAGCTCACAGGCGCCTCATGCCATCTCCCCCTGCTGGCTCCACAACCGATGGTAATACCCGCGCAGCGCCAGCAACTGGGCATGACTGCCGTCCTCGACGATACGTCCATCGTCGAACACGACGATCCGGTCCAGGTGCGCCACCGTCGACAACCGGTGCGCCACCACGATCACCGTCTTGTCTTCCATGATCTCGTCGAGCTTGTCCTGGATATACCGTTCGGTGATCGAATCCAGGCTCGAGGTGGCTTCGTCCATCACCAGGATCGGCGCGTTCTTCAGCAACACCCGGGCAATCGCGATGCGTTGGCGCTGCCCGCCGGACAGTTTCACCCCGCGCTCACCCACCAGCGACTCGAAGCCCTGTTCCATGGACTCGATGAAGTCCCGCGCCCCCGCCCGGTCGATGACGGCGTGCAAGGCATCGTCGCCGGCCTCCAGGCAGCCGTAGTGGATGTTCTCGCGGATGCTGCGGTGGAACAGCCCAGGCTCCTGCGGGATCAGCCCAACCTGCTGGCGCAACGAATGCTGGGTCCACATCGGTGATGATCATCAACGACAGGCTGGTAGCGGTGACGAAGGTGGCGATATCGATGCTGCCGCGCTGCCACAGGGCCAGCAGCAGGATGCCGAGCTTGAGCAGCACGCCGCAGGCGTTCTGCAGCCAGCGAATCTTCTCCATGTAGCCCAGCGAGCGATCGGTCGCCGCCACCTCGTGATCGAGGAAGCGGCCCAGGTAGCCATGCTCGTACGAGTGACGGGAGAACAGCCGGATGTTGGTGAGGTTGGTCACCGCATCCACCACCTTGCCGGTGCTGACGCTGCGCGCAGCGGCGAAGTCGCGGGCCAATGGGTGGCTGCGCTTGGCCTGATGAGGATCGCCAGGGTCTGCGTGGTGCCCAGCGAGACTTCGCTGATGCGGTGAGCCAGAGCGCCGGCGAACTTGCTGGTGATGTAACGGTGCGAGTGGCGTTGCAGGTAGGCGAACAGCGCCTGGGTCACGGCGCGCCGCTGGCGTGGCACGGTGTAGATGTGCAGGCCGCTGGCGGCGCGCATGCTGACCATCTCCAGGGCCAGCAGCGCGGCGAAGCCGGCCAGCGGCCAGGCCCGCACGTCGGCAGCCTGGCTGGCCTCCAGGCCCTGGCTGACCAGGCGGGTGATCTGCCCCAACGACCAGGACACCAGCACTGCACAGAGCACCGCCAGAGTCTGCAAGGCGAGCATGCCAGCGTAAGCCAATGGGTGGCGCAGGATGAAAGCACGGACGAAGGCCATGGGTATGTCGGGCAGGTGGCGGATGTCTCAGCCATCGGGCAGGCGGTGGGTCGATGTCACAGAGTCCTCCTGGGACGGTGGCTACAGGGTCGGTTGGGCTACCAGAGCGGGCACTGCCTACACCGCAATCCGGCTGAACCAGCTCGGCCGCGCCGCTGGCAGGCTGGGCACGGCGTCGAGCAAGGCGCGGGTGTAGGGGTGGCGTGGCTGCCCGAGCACCTGGACCGCAGCGCCCTGCTCCACCACCCGCCCGCTCTGCATCACCAGCACCTGGTCGCTGACCTGCTCGACCACACCCAAGTCGTGGGAAATGAACAGGCAGGCCAGGTTCAGCTCGGCCTTGAGCTCGGCCAGCAGCACGAGGATCCGCGCCTGCACCGAGACATCCAACGCCGAGACCGGCTCATCGAGTAGCAGCACCCGAGGCTTCATCGCCAATGCCCGGGCGATCGCAATGCGCTGCCGCTGCCCGCCGGATAGTTCCAGTGGACGGCGCTCCAGCACGCCCACCGGCAATTGCACCCGCTCCAGCAACGCAACCGCCTCGGTACGTTGCAACCCGCGCGGTACACCGGCCTGGGCCAGCGCCTCGGACAACACCCGCCGCACGGTATAGCGCGGGTCGAACGAAGCCAGTGGGTCCTGGAACACCACTTGGATGCCCTGGCGCACTTGGCGCTTCTGCGCTGCGGAAAGCGCCAGCCAGTCCTGCCCAGCCAACCGGACGCTGCCCTGCTCGGGACGCTCCAGGCCCAGCAGGATGCGGCCCAAGGTGCTCTTGCCGGAACCGGACTCGCCGACCACGCCCAGGGTCTGCCCTGGGCGCAATTGCAACGACACATCGTCCAGCACCTGGCGCGGCCGGCCATCCGGGCCAACGAACGACTTGCTCAAGCCTCGCGCCTCCAACAGCACCGGTTGCTCGTTCACGTCCTCCATCAGGACCAGGGCTGGTGCCGCCGGGCGCTGGAAATGCACCGCCCGCGCGGCTCCCAGCAAGCGTTGCGTGTAGGGGGCCTGCGGGTCTTGCAGGATCTGCTCGACACTGCCCTGCTCCACCACCTGGCCATGGCGCATCACCGCCACCCAGTCGGCCAGCCGCGCGACCACGGCCAGGTCATGGCTGACCATCAGCAAGCTGTTGTCCCGCTCGCGCAACTGCTCCAGCAGGCCGAGAATCTGCGCCTGCACCGTGGCGTCGAGCGCGGTGGTCGGCTCGTCGGCGATCAACAGGCGCGGCTGGCAGGCAATGGCCGACGCGATCAAGGCCCGCTGGCGCAGGCCACCGGAAAGCTGCCAGGGATACTGCCGGGCACGCACCTCGGGCTCGGGCACGCCGACCTGACGCAGCAACTCCAGCACCCGCAGGCGACGTGCTTCGGCGCCCAGGCGGGTGTGCAGCTGCAATGGCTCCTCGACCTCGGCCCCCACCCGGCGCAACGGGTCGAGCGAGCCCAGCGCGTCCTGCATGACGAAGCCGATGCGCCCGCCACGCAGGCGTTGCCAGGCGGTTTCGTCGAGGCCGCGCAGGTCCTGCCCGGCAAAGTCCAGGCGCTGCGCACGCACGGCGGCGCCGGGCCCGGTCAGGCCGGCCAGCGTGCGGGCGGTGACACTCTTGCCCGAGCCCGACTCCCCCACCAGCGCCAGACACTGCCCGGTGTGCAATTGCAGGTTGACCCCGTGCACCACCGGCACACCGTTGAAACTCACATGCAGGTCACGAATGTCCAGCAACGGAGCCGGTTTCTCGAAAATGCTCATACGCTTCTACCCTCGCTACGGCACAGCCAGTCGCGGCCGATGACGGTGATGGAAATGACGGTCAGGGTGATCGCCAGCGCCGGCCAGGCCATCAGCCAGGGCGCGTTGGCCATGAAATTGCGGGCCACCGCCATCATCGCGCCCCATTCCGGCGCCGGCGGCGGCGCGCCGAAGCCGAGGAAACTCAAGGCCGCAGCGGCGGTGATCGCCCCGCCCAGGCCGATGCAGGCGAGCACCAGCACCGGTTGCACGGCATTGGGCAGCACATGCCAACACACCACCGCTAGCGGCCTGCGCCCCAGGGTCACCGCCGCCTCGACGAAGCCGGCATGGCGAATGGTCAGCGCCTGGGCCCGTACCACGCGGGCGTAGCGCGGCACCGAGGCGATACCCACGGCGAGGATCAGGTTGGCGGTGCCCTGGCCGAACAGGGTGATGATCACCAGCGCCAACAGCAGGTCGGGGAACGCCAGCAGCACGTCGACGGCGCGCATCAGCAGGTTGTCCAGCCAGCGTGGCGCCAGCCCGGCGAGCAGGCCGAGCAGCGTTCCCAGGCCCAGCCCGACCAGGGTCGCGGCCAGGCCGATGAACAGCGAGGGACGGGCACCGTGGATCAGCCGGCTGAGCACATCGCGGCCGTTTTCGTCGCTGCCCAGCCAGAACATTGCACCGGGTGGTTGGTAGGCCAGGCGCGCATCGGCGCCCAGGGGATCGGCCGGCGCCAGCCAACCTGGTACGACCACGGCCAGCAACAGCAGCCCAAGCAGGCCCCAGGCCAACCATAGGCCGGGGCGATGCGTGCGCCGGGGCCTGGCCGACACGGGCGCCAGGGCCAGCGCAGGATCGGAGGCGATCACGGTCATGGCGGCCTCTCACGGCGATGGGTTGGGAATGCGCCGGTGCACGGCCTGGATCTCGGCCAGCACCTCGTCGCTCAGGCGCACGTCCAGTGCGCCGAGGTTCTCCTGCAATTGCAGCAGCGTGGTCTGCCCGGTGATCGCACTGGCCACGAACGGCTGGCGGATGACGAAGGCCAAGGCCAACTGCGCAGGGCTCAGGCCATGCCGGCGGGCGATATCGACGTACCCGGCGATGGCGCTGTTGGCCTCGGTACTGTCATAGCGGTTGAAGGTGCGGTACACCGACGACAACCGGGCGCCTTCTGGCCGCGCGCCCTCGAGATACTTGCCGGTCAATGCACCGAAGGCCAGCGGCGAATAGGCCAGCAGGCTCACGCCCTCGCGGTGGCTGAATTCCGACAGGCCGTGCTCGTACAAGCGGTTGAGCAGGCTGTAGGGGTTCTGGATGCTGGCGATACGGGCAAGGCCATGGTCCTCGCTGTGGCGCAGGAAGCGCGCCACGCCCCACGGCGTCTCGTTGGACACGCCGATATGGCGCACCTTGCCGGCCTTGACCTGCTCGTCGAGCACGGCGAGCGTTTCTTCGATGGCCACGGCGCTGGGGTGGTCTTTGACGTAGGGGTACTCGCGGATACCGAAAAAATTGCTGGCGCGGTCCGGCCAGTGCAGTTGGTAGAGGTCCAGGTAGTCGGTACGTAGGCGGCGCAGGCTGCCCTCGAGGGCAGCGACGATGTTCTTACGGTCGTGGTGCGACAGGCCATCGCGGATATGCCCCTGGCCGGCGGGATCGCGGGCGGGGCCGGCGATCTTGCTGGCCAGCACGAGCTTGTCGCGGTTGCCGCGGGCGGCGAGCCAGTTGCCGAGGTAGCGCTCGGTGGTGGTCCAGGTCTCGGCACGGGTCGGGGTCGGGTACATCTCGGCGGTGTCGATGAAGTTGATGCCGGCGGCGGTGGCGGCATCCAGTTGCTGGTGGGCGTCCTGCTCGGTGTTCTGGTGGCCCCAAGTCATGGTGCCGAGACTGAGCAGGCTGACGGAGAGTTCGGTGTGGCCTAGGCGGCGGTAGAGCATGGTGTGAATCCTTTTGTTCAGTGTTGGGTTCCGGGGCCGCTTCGCGGCCCAATGACGGCAGGCCTACACAGCCGATGCAGTCTCCCGGCGAGCCTCGGCGAACTGGTTCACCGCCTTCGGCAAACCCAGGTGATCGCGCAACGTGGTCCCTTGGTACTCAGTGCGGAACAACCCTCGCTTCTGCAGCAACGGCACCACCTCCTCGACGAATACTCGCGCCCCCGACGGGAACATGTCGGGCATGATGTTGAAGCCATCCCCCGCTCCGGCCAGGAACCACTCGACCAGGGTGTCGGCGACCTGCTCCGGGGTGCCGACCGCCAGCCGGTGGCCAACCAGGATCCGTCGCGACAACTGGCGGATGGTCAGGTTCTCGCGCCGTGCCAGGTTCAACTGCGCTTCGAGAAAGCCCTGCGAACCGCGCTCGAAGTCCGCCACCGCACCGATCCGCGCCCAGGGCAACGGCGCATCCGGGTCCAGCTCGCTGGCGTCGATGCCGATGCGCCCGGCCACCTGCTGCAACAAACCATGCTCGCCGTGCCAGGCATTGAGCTCATCGAAGCGCGCATGGGCCTCGGCCTCGGTGGCACCGATCACCGTCGACAAGCCCGGCATGATCTTCAGGTGCCGTGGATCGCGGCCACAGGCCCTGGCGCGAGCCTTCATCTCGCGATAGAAGGCCTGGCCATCGGCCAGGGTGGTCTGGGTGGTGAAGATCGCGTCGGCATAGCGCGAGCCCAGCGCCTTGCCGCCCTCGGAAGACCCGGCCTGGACCAGCACCGGCCGCCCTTGGGGCGAGCGCGGCAGGTTCAGCGGCCCCTTGACCTGGAAGTGGCGGCCCTGGAAGTCGAGGGTGTGGACCTTGCGCGGATCGGCGAAACGGCCGGCGACGCGGTCGCCGATGATCGCGTCCTCTTCCCAGCTATCCCACAGTTTCAGGGTGACCTCGAGGAACTCCTCGGCTCGACCATAGCGGTCGACATGCAGCGGTGCTCCGGCCAGGCCGAAGTTCTGCGCCGCCGCATCGCCGGCATTGGTCACCACGTTCCAGGCCGCACGGCCACCGCTGATATGGTCCAGCGAGGCAATGCGCCGGGCCAGGTTGAACGGCTCGTTGTAGGTGCTCGAGCAGGTGGCGATGACGCCGATGCGTTCGGTGGCAGCGGCCACGGCGGTCAGCAGCACGGTCGGCTCAAGGCGCCCGCCCGGCTGGCTGGCGACATCGCCCGGCAGGGCCGGGCCGTCGGCCAGAAAGATCGCGTCCAGGCAGCCGCGCTCGGACAGCCGGGCGATGTCGCGGTAGTAGTTGACGTCGATGTAGGCATCGATCGCGGCTTCACCCTGGCGCCAGGCCCCTGAGTGTGCTCCGAAGCCGAGGATGTTCATGCCCAGGCTCATCTGTGGTTGCTGCGTGCTCATGCGGGTTCTCCTGTTCAGACGGCGCTGGCTTCATCGCCAGCGCCCTGCCCTTCGGTGGCGGCTGCGTGACGGGCACGCCAGGCCTGGGCCGGGCTGATGCCGTTGAGGTAGTAGTTGCCCAGCGCCTGCTCGCGGTGGATCGCCGGGTTGTGGGAGGCCAGGGTGCGGGCGTTGCGCCAGTGGCGGTCGAGGCGCCGGGCATTGCTGGTGGCCGAGGCGCCGCCCACTTCGAACAGCAGGCTGCAGGCCTGGAGTACCTGCGGCAGGACGACCTGCTGCGCCTGGAAGGCGTGGACCTCGGCATCGGTGTACAACTGCTCGGGCACCTCACCCTGCAGCCCGGCCTCGACTACCCGTTGCAGGCTCTGGCCCACGGCCGTCAACTGGGCTTCGGCGGCGAAGGCCAGGCTCGCCAGCCGGCCGATCACCCCCTGCACCAGTGGATCCTCGGCCGGGCGCGACTGCCCGGGTATCCCGAAGGCGCGGGTCCGCCCCTGGACGAAGGCCACGGCATCGGCCAGCACCGCCCGGCCGATACCGACCAGGGTGGCAAGGTGAACGGCTTGGTAGAACGCCGTGAGGTACGACTCGGCGCGCAGCTCGCCCTTGGCGAAACGCCGCAGCACGTGTCGTTCCGGCACTGCCACCTGGTGGAAACGTGTAGTGCCGCTGCCGGTCAGGCGCTGGCCGAAGCCGTCCCAGTCATCGATCACTTCGACGCCAGGGATGTGGGTCGGTACCACCAGGCTGACGAAGTCGTCCCCGTGGTTGGCTACCGCCGCGACCCAGTCGGCGTAGAGGGTGCCGGTGCAGTAGTACTTCTCGCCGTCCAGCTGATAGCCGTCCTGGCCTTCGCTGAGCTGCACGGTGTTGCCGGTACTGTCGGTGCGTTCGGCCATGGCCGCGCCCCACAGCTCGCCGGCCACCACGCGGGCGAACCAGTAATCTTGGGAGGCGGCGTCGTTCGACGACAGGCGCCCTTCGACGAAACCGAAGTGGGCGCGGAAGATCTGCGGCAGGTTGGAGTCGGCCTGGCCCAGACGCACCAGCTGGCGCAGCAGTTGCGGCAGGCTCGCGCCCAGGCCGCCATGGCTGCGCGGCACGCGCAAGGCGCCCAGGCCGGCCTCGCGCAGCCAGGCCACCGGCTCGTGGGCCAGGGTGCGCTGCTGCTCGCGGGCCACCGCGCCTGCGGCGATACGGGCGTAGATCGGCTCGAAGCGGCTATCCAGTTCGGCGTCGGTCAAGGGTGAAGAGCTCATGGTGGTTCCTTTCTCGGGGATTCAGTGGCGCGCGGTGCGCGGATCGATGGCCTGTGTCGCCAGGTCCACCAGCAGGTTGACCAGCACATAGATGGCCGCTGCCAGCAGGGTCACGCCGAGCACCAGCGGCACGTCCTTGTTGCTGGTCGCCTCAAGCATCAGCCGGCCGATGCCCTGGCGGCCGAACAACAGCTCCAGCACCACCGCGCCGCCGAGCAGGCTGGCGAACACGTAGCCGGCCAGGGTCACCAGCGGCACCAGGGCGTGGCGCAGGGCATGGCGCAGGCGCACGGCGGTGTCGGACATGCCGCGGGCGCGGGCCTGGGTGATGAAGGGTTGTTCCAGCACCTGTTCGAGCGACTGGCGCAGCACCTGGGCCAGCACCGCGGCGAGCGGCAAGGCCAGTGCCAGTGACGGCAGCACCAGCGAGCGCCAGCCCGACGAGCCGGACGGCGGTAACCAGTGGAAATGGAAGGCGAAGGCCAGCAACAGCACCGTGCCGATCACGAAGTTCGGCACCGACGACAGCACCAGCTCGCCCCCCGACACCAGTGCCCGCAGGCGTCGCCCACGGTTGGCGGTGAGCAACGCCGATAGCAGGGCGATCGACACGGCCAGCACGGCCGCACTGCTGGCCAGGGCCAAGGTCGCGCCGATCTGCTCGCCGATCGCCTGGCTGACCGGGATACGCAGCCGGTAAGACTCCCCCAGGTCGCCCTGGGCCAGGCGCGCCAGGTAACGGCCGTATTGCACCCACAGCGGCTGGTCGAGGCCGTACTCGGCGCGCACCTGGGCGAGCATCTGCGGGGTCGGCATAGCGTCCGGGCCGCCGAGGATCGCCAGCGCGATGTCGCCGCCGCTGTGCTGCACGCCCAGGAAGGTCAGGCTGGCCGCGGCCCACAGCACGATCACGCCGTCACGCAGGCGGCGCAGCAAGATTGTCAGCCCTTTCATGGGCGCTCCTTGGCCAGCCAGACGCTGGTGAACAGAGGGACATTGTGCGAACCGTCGAACAGCACGCCGCCTACGGCCTTGCGGTAGGCCAGCAGCATCTGGCTCTCCACCGAGGGCACCGCCGGCACGGTCTCGCCCAGGCGCTGTTGGGCCTGGCGGTAGAGCGCATGACGCAAGGCCGGGTCGGTGCTGCGACGGGCCTCGCCGAGCAACTGGTCGAGGGCCTCGTCGCGGAAGTGGCCGACGTTCTGGCCGAGCATCCGTGCGCTGGGGATCGACTGGCTGTGGTAGAGGATGTACAGGCCATCGGCCGTGTTGGTGTGCCAGTAGCCACCGCCGAGGGCATCGAAGTCACCGGCATAGCGCAGTTCCATGACCCGGGTGATGGGCAGCATCTCGATGGGCAGGTCGAAGCCGATCTTGCGCAGGTCGGCCTGCACCGCCACCGAGACATTGGCCGGGAATGCCGGGTTGTCGTAGGTCAGCAAGGTGGCGCCAAGGCGCTTGCCATCACGGGTGCGAAAACCCTGGGCGTCGCGCCCGGTCCAGCCAGCGGCGTCGAGCAGACGGTTGGCCTCGGCCGAGTCGAAGGCCAGGGCATCGCGGGCCACGGGGTCATATCCCGGCGTGTTGACGGCGAGGAAATCACCCTTGGCCAGGTATTCACCGAAGCCGGAAATCCACGCCAGGCCGTCACGGTCGATGGCCCTGGCCACCGCCTGGCGCACGCGCAGGTCATCGAACGGTGGACGCTCGACGTTGAAGGTGATGCTGCGCACAGGGTTGCCCTTGCGGATGCGGTTGCGCAGGGTCAACTGCGGGTTGGCGCGGATCGCCGCCGCGTTCTGCGCAGGCGCATCCAGGGCCATGTCGCTGTCGGCGGCCTCCAGCGAGGTGTAGCGGATCATCGCCTCGGGCACGTAGCTCAGCTCGATGCGGTCCAGGTAGGCCTCGCCCTGGTGATTGATCGCCGGCGGCGCCCAGTGGTAACCAGCGCGACGCGTGAAGCTGGCGCCCTGGTCGCGCACCCAGCCGTCCAGTACGAACGGCCCGCTGCCGATGGGGTGGCTGGCGATGGTCCTGGGGGCTTCGAGGATCTGCCTGGGCGAGATCATCCCCAGCCAGGCCTGGGACAGCACATCGAGGAACGGCGCATACGGAGCGCGCAGGGTCGCCTCGAAGGTGTATTCGTCGACCACCCTGCCTTGCAGGTACGGCGCGATATAGGCCGCGGCCAGGGGCGACTTGGTCCTGGGATCGCGCATGTGCTCCAGGTTGACCCGCACCGCCTCGGCATTGAAGCGCTCGCCATCGCTGAAGGTGACGTCGTCGCGCAGGTGGAAGGTGTAGGTCAGGCCATCGGTGCTGATCGCCCAGCTTTTCGCCAGCCAGGGCGTGAGGGTGCCGTCTTCGGCCTGGTACACCAGGCAGTCGAAGAGGATGCGCCCCATCCATTGCATGTTGCCGTGGGACAGCGCGTGGATATCGAAGCTGCCGGCATCGCTGGACGCCGACACGCGTAGGGTGCCGCCACGCAGGCCTGGCCGCTGCTCCACGAAGTCGCTGGCCGGATAGCGCATCACACCGTCTACTTCGCTCACCGCCTCGCCTTTGAGGGTGCCAGCGGTGTCCGGTGGCGAAGCAGGCGAGCAGGCGGCCAGGAGCAACGCGCTGCCGAGCAAAACCTGACGGATGAGGTGAGTCACCGGCACGGCCATCAGAAGCGTACCGCCACGCCGGTGGTCACCGAGAAGGCGTCCCCCGGGTAGAAATTGGCCGAGTCACGCCCATTGGCGTCGTAGACGGTGTTGGCCGCGCTGGCATAGCGCTCGTCGGTGATGTTGCGCAGGTCGGCGAACACCTCCCACTTCTTGCTCGGCGCCTGATAGCCAACCTTGGCCCCCCACAGCACGTAGGACGGCGCCTGCCAGGTGTTGGCATAGTCGATGTAGTAGCGGGTGGCCGTGCGCAGGTTGAGCGAGGCGTAGAAGCCACTGGCCTGGCGATAGGCGAGTTCGGCCTGGTAGACCTGGCGTGGCAGGCTCGGCAGCTCGTTGTCGCCGAAGGTGTCGTCGTTGCGGTAGTGGAAATCGTTGAGGGTGTAGGCCTGGCGAAGGTCGAGGGTGTCGCCGTTGGTGCCGGCCCAGAGCAAGGCGTTGAGCCCCGCCTCGATGCCCTGGTGGATGGTCGGGCTGGCGTTGGAGGTGGCCGTGAGCTGGTCCTGCGTGGCGCTGGCCTGGCGCACCACCACGGTCAGCAGCTCCTCTTTCACCCAGGAACGGTACAGGGTCAGGCTGCCGTCGAAGATGCCGTGGCTGCCGCGTATGCCGACCTCGAAGGTGGTGGCCTTCTGCGGCCGCACGTCGTAGAGGAACGGGTTGCTGGTACTGCCCAGTTGCCAGGTCACCGGCGGGTCGATACTGCGGCTGACGTTGCCGAACACCTGGAAGTCCGGATTGAGCTGGTAGCGCAGGCCCAGGCGTGGGGCCAAGTCGTTCTCCACGTACTCGACGCGGGTGGGGAAGTCACTGGGGTTGGCGGTGGTCAGCGTGGTGCCTTCGATCTCGGCCTTGCGGCGGATGTTGATGAAGGATAGGCCCGAGGACAGCCACAGGTCGTCGGTCAGTTGCAGCTCGTTGGCGAAGGTCAGCACCGTGTCGCGCGAACCGGTGTAGTTGGTTTCCTGGATCTTCGCGCCGGTGGTGCGGCTGTGGGACTTGACGTCGGCCAGGTAGGCGCGGGTGTTGCTGAAGATGATGCTGCTGTCGCTGGGCAGGCCGAGGAAGCGGTCGCCTGTACGCAGGTAGCGCAAGGTCAGGTTGATGTCCTTGGAACGCCAGTCCTGCGGCGCTACGGCGTAGCGCCAGCCGTTGAGCAGCGGGTAGTTGTTGTATGACGCGCCCACTTCCAGCGTGTTGCCATCGTCGAAGGTGTAGGTGGTTTTGTTGCCGATGAAGGTGGTGCCGTCCTTGCGTCGGCCAGTAGGCACGAGGTTGCTGCGTGGGTCGTGCTTGAGCTGCTGGCGGGTCAGGGTGTTGCCGTTGACCAGTTGTTCCTCGCGGTACTTGAAGAACACACGGGTCTCGAGCTTGGGGCTGAACACATGGCCGAAGTTGGCGGCGATGCCACGGCCTTCGTTGCTGGCATGGTCCTGGTAGCCGTCGCGCTCGTTGTGCAGCACGTTGATGTAGTAGTCGCTGTCGCCCACCACCCCGCCGGTGGCCAACTGCTGCTTGCGGTAGCCGTAGCTGCCGACTTCGAAGCGGGCATAGTTGCCGGGGTCGGTGCGGCCGGTCTTGCTGACCATGTTGATTGCCCCACCCAGCGACAGCGCGCCGTACTCGAAAGCATTGGCGCCGTACAGCACCTCGGTGTGGTCCACCGCCTGCATGTCGAGGAAGTCTTCCTGGGTCCCCCCGGGGCCGGTGATCGGCAACCCATCGAAGAGGAACTTGGTACCCAGCACATAGCCCTGGTAGAAGGTGTTCAGGCCAGAGCCACGGATGGAGATCTTGTTCGCCGCGGTGCCACTGGTGCCTTGGGCGAACACGCCTGGCTGCAGGGCCAGCACGTCCTCGGCATTGGCCGCACGGCCCTGTTCGACCTGACGGTTGTCGACCACTGCGGTGTTGCCGGCGACGTTCTGCAGGCGCTTCTGATCCTGTTGCGCGCCGCTCGCTGCGGCGCCGGTGACCGTCACGGTCTGCAGGGTAGATTCCGTGGCCGCCAGGGCCACAGGGCTGAGCAAGGCCAGAAACACCGACAGGTGATAACTGCCTGGTCTAACTTTCGCACGCACTGCAAGTACTCCCATTTTATATACAAGGCCGATATTCGCCATTGTCTTCGAACATCGCCGTAGTGCTCTGTAATGGGGTATTGCAGTTGTCGTGCCAGCCTGTTCATGCCTGTTTACTGGGCTTTTTATCTATGACAAGTTGATGTGCGACACAAACTGTTCGGGCAGTGTTGCGACACCAACATCACACCTACGCTCCCGAGCAAAGCATGATTTAGCGCAGACCTGTAGGGGCTTCGTCAGTTGAATCGTATTGGCGCTGCTTCGCAGCCCCACCATATGCTCGATGAACGTCTTGACTGACCAAGCCAACGTTTCCCGTACGAGCGCGCAGCCCGCCCAAAACGTCTTTTGTGACATTTGGGTATTTATATATAACCTGTACTGTACGGCGGCCAACATCTCTTCAACAAAACTTGTTGCCCTGCTCACTGCCTTGAATAAAACATCGCGTCCAACCTGTAACTTCCAGCACATAACCAGCTGGCACAGAAACTGCTCTAAGCCTCGCCGACTGGCCTGACTATTCCCATAGAACGCCGAGGACCTACGATGAACTTCAAGGAATACAACGATGCGTGCGATTCAACCACACCCACTGCGCCAGGCTATCCGCCAAGCCACCCTGGGCACGGCACTGGGCTGCGCCCTGCTGGCCCCGGCCACGGTGCTGGCCGCTGACGAGCAGACCCTCGGCACCGTCACCGTACAGGGCGCCAAGCAGAGCGACGTAGAACGCGCCAGCAGTGCCCTGGCCGAAGTCCCCGGCGGCACCAGCGTGGTCGACAGCGAAGAGGTCGCCAAAGGCCGTACCGCCACCCTGCAGGACACCCTCGCCTACCAGCCCGGCGTGTTCGTGCAGACCACCGGCGGCAACGACGCCGCCAAGATCTCCGTGCGCGGCTCCGGCGCCAATACGTCGCCCGGCTACTTCCGCGAAGGTATCAAGTTCCTCTTCGATGGCCTGCCGCTGACCGGCCCCGGAGGTACGCCCTACGAATTCCTCAACGCTGCGGGGGTCAACTACACCGAGATCCTGCGCGGCGCCAACGCCTTCCAGTACGGCGCCCTGACCCTGGGCGGCGCGGTCAACTTCGTCAACCACAGCGGCTACAGCGCCCCGGGCCTGCGCCTGCGCGCCGAGGCTGGCAGCTACGGCTACCAGAAGCAGAGCCTGAGCTATGGCGGTGTCGAGGGTGACCTGGACTACTACCTGCAAGCCGACAACTACCGCAACGACGGCTACCGCGACTACAGCCTGGCGAAGAGCTCGGGCATCGTCGCCAACGCCGGCTACCGCTTCAGCCCGAAACTGGAAACCCGCGTGCTGCTGCGCTACCGCGACGAGTACCACAACGACCCCAGCGCCACCACCCTGGACGCCACCAAGCACCATCCCCGCCGCGCCAGCGCCACCGCCGAAAGCAGCGGCGCCGGTGCCCGCCGCCCCGGCAGCATCTGGCTGGGCAGCAAGACCACCTATACCTTCGACGACGACGCGCGCCTGACTGTCGGTCTGGCGTACCACGACTACCGCCACACCAATAGCCCGCGCAGCCCGAGCAACCCCAGCTACTGGGACTGGCACGACCTAGGCCTGCTGCTGGGCTACGACCGTGTCGACTACCTGTTCGGCCATGAGAGCCGCAGTAGCATCGCCTTCACTTCCACCCAGCACCTGCGCGGCGGCGTGAACTCGGCCAATGACGACAAGGTGTCGCTGAAGAAGGTCGACTACCAGGACTCCTTCGATCGGGTCATCTCGCTGGGCAACGACCTCAGCCTGGTCGACGGCCTGTGGCTGACCAGCGGGGTGTCGTTCGTCAACGTGCGACGCCAGGTCGACATCGACTATGCCGCAGCGCCCAACACCACCGATTTCCCCCAGCACGTCAACTACGACAACTGGAGCATCGCCCCGCGCATCGGCCTGCGCTACGAGTTCAGCCCCAACCTGCAAGTGTTCACCAATTTCAGCCGCAGCATCGACCCGCCCGCTTCCTGGGAATACTCAGGCTCCGGCCCGACTCTGCCGTACATCCGCCCGCTGGTGGAGCAGAAGGCCAACACCCTCGAGATCGGCATCAAGGGCTCGCACAGCATCTTCGACGGCAGCCTGGCGTTGTACCGCTCGTGGATCCACGACGAACTGCTGAACGTGCAAATCATCCCCGCCACCTCCACCTCGGCGGCGGTCACTGGGGCGTTCAATGCCTCACCGACCATCCACCAGGGCATCGAGGCCGGCCTGAACACACGCCTGTGGGAGAACCCGCAAGGCGACCTGCTGCGCTGGCGCCAGGTGTACACCTACAACGACTTCTACTACCGCCACGACGACACCTTCGGCGACAACCAGTTGCCGGGTGTGCCCAAGCACATCTACCAGGGCGAGCTGCAGTACCAGCACCACAGCGGCTGGTACACCGGGGTCAACGTACAGTCCGCATCGCGAACGGCGGTGGACTATGCCAACACCTTGTACGCGCCGTCGTACACCCTCTGGGGCGCGAACCTGGGGTACGAGGCACCCAAGGGCAACTGGAAGGTGTCGCTGGACCTGAAGAACCTGGCGAACAAGGCCTACGTGACGGCGGTGACACCGCAATACAACGCTCGCGGCCAGGACACCGCGGCGTTCTGGCCGGGAGAAGGGATCGGCGCGTACGTGGGTGTCGAAGTGCGCTACTGACCCAGGCGCAGCGACCGGCCCGGGTCCTGGAGTGGCCCTGGGCCGGTATCCGCGAACCCTGGATGACCACCCCGAACCGAGTTGCGCGTGGCATCCAGGTCCCTGAACGACTCATGCACCAAGGCCCTCGAGCTCAAGCCCCTGCCAGGCCGGGTGGAGTCGTCATCGCTCATGGCCAACCTGTGGTTGCTGTAAACCAGCGACATGCTCTCAGTGGCCTCCGGCCGAGTCGCCCAGCATTTCCCCCATCGCGGCTTGGTCAAGGCGCTGGATTTCAAGATGGATGCCGAGGGCTGCATCGGCGCCTGCTGGCGCGACGGGCCGTATATCGACGATGCCGTGCTGGATTTTCGTACGTGCTTGTTGAAGGCGTCCGAGCAGCAGGTTCGTTTGAAGGATTGAGGGGCTTGCGCTTGTGCAGGTTCTTCTCGTCGCCCTTTGGGGGCGCTTCGCGCCCCATCGTCGGCAAGCTTGCTCGCGAACAAGGGCGCAGCCCTTGCCGTACACCGGTGGAGTCAGGGCCGTCCTTCAGAACTGCCTGGCGATTGCCGCCACGATGATGCCTGCGGCAATCGCCGGCAGCGGTTTTCTCAGCGACAGCATGACGACCGCGGTCGCCAGCAAGGCCAGACGCGCGCCCATGTCGCCCGTCACCGCCAGCGGGGCGATGACCGCCACCAGTACCGAACCCGACATGGCATTGATGAACTGCTGCACGCGGTAGTTGATCGGCACGAACGACATCACGAAAACGCCACCCCAGCGCGTGGCCAGGGTCACCACCGCCATGACCAGGATAATGACGAACGTGCCGAGGCCTGTGCTTTCGATACTCATTGCTTCTTCTCCATCCAGAGTGCTCCCAGTACACCACCGGCCAATGCCCCGACCACCACATGACTGTTTTCAGGCAGGTACGCGTACGCCAGGAGCGATGAGCACGCCGCAAGGCTCCAGATAACCAGCATGCGCAGGTTCTTTTGCCCACCGATCACCATTGCCAGCAGGAAGCATCCCATCACCATGTCGAGCCCCAGGCTGACCGGGTCCTGGATCGCGCTACCGAAGTACAGGCCCAGCCAACTGCCCAGCGCCCAGGCCGACCACAACGCGATGCCCCCACCCAACAAGAGCCCCAGGCCAGGCTTGCCGCGGTTGAAGGCCTGCATCGACATCGCCCAGTTGGCATCGGACACCACCAGCATCACCCCGTAGCGCCTGGCCCGGGGCAGGTCCTTCAACCAGGGATACAGGGTCGCGCCCATCAGCAGGTGCCGGGCGTTGATCGCGAACACCGTGATGACCAGCGGGACGATCGGTACATGCGTTCCCCACATATCGAGAACAGCGAACTGCGCCGCGCCGGCAAACACCAACGCACTCATCAGTAGCGTCGATACATCGTCCAGCCCAGTCTGGGCCGCAGCCAGGCCGAAGGCGACACCGAAGACAACGACGAACAGGGAAATGGGCAGAAGCTGCTTGAAGCCACCCCATACCTCGCCCGCGTCCAACCGCACGGGTCTATTTTCCACACTCAACGCAAACCTCTCCTCTTTTCTGTATGGGTGCTCAGGCATTGGGGGCGTATTTTGCTGGGCAGCCTTGATTCAGAAAAGCGAATAAGTGTTCGAGAGGCATACATCCAACCGTGCGCTCCGGGAGCGCCTATCGATTGGCTGAGAAGACTTTGCGTGGCGCAGGCACAAATGAGCAACTCCCTTTGCTCATTCGCCCAACAGCGAGTCAGAGGGCCGCGGTGGGCGAACGCCCCAAAACCCGTGCGTACTCATCGCGAGCTGTCTGCTCGGTGAACTCACCCGACCACTTGGCCACCACCACCGTCGCGACACTGTTGCCGATTGTGTTGCAGGTAGCGATCGCCATCGACATGAAGCGGTACACACCGAACAGCAACGCCAGCCCTTCCACCGGTAGTACACCAATGGCCGTCACGGTGGCGGCGAACACCACGAAGCTACCGCCCGAGACCGCCGCCGCCCCTTTGGAGGTCACCAGCATGATCGCCAGGATGCCCAGCTGTTGCTCCCAGCCCAACGGCACGCCATAGGCATTGGCGATGAACAGCACGCAGAGCGACATGTAGATCGAGGTGCCATCAAGGTTGAAGGCATAACCGGTGGGCAGTACCAGACCGACACTCTGCTTGGAGCAACCGAACCTTTCGAGCTTCTGCAGCAAACGCGGCAAGGCGCTTTCCGACGACGCGGTACCTAGCACGATGAAGATCTCGTCCTTGATGTAGACCAGGAAGCGCCACAGGCTGAAGCCCGAAAGGCGGCAGACCGCCGCCAGCACCACGAACAGGAAGAACGCGACAGCCAGGTAGAACATCAGCACCAGATTCGCCAACGACATCAGCACAGCGGTGCCGTTACTGCCAACCGCATAGGCGACCGAACCAAACGCCCCTAGCGGGGCGAACTTCATGATCAGGTTGATGAACTCGAAGAAGCACTCCGAAACCCGGTTCAGGCCATCCTCGATCACCGCGCGGCGCTCATGCTTGAGGGCCAGCAGGGCAAAGCCGAACAGCACCGAAATCACCAGCACCTGCAGCAGTTGGCCACCGGCGAAGGCACCGACGAAGTTGTCGGGGAAGATACCGTAGATGAAGTCCATGGTCGAGGTCGGCGCATGCCCCTTGGCCACCGCCGCCGAGGCTGCCGCAGAAGTCGCGCTGCTCGGATGGGCGTCGTGCATGCCCGAGCCGATGCCGATCAGGTTGCCCCACAGCAGGCCAATGGCCAGCGCCAGGGTCGACAGGATCTCGAAGTACACCAGCGCGCGCCAGCCAACCTTGCCGACCCGCTTGATGTCGCCGGCCGAGGCGATGCCGTGGACCACGGTGAAGAACACCAACGGCGCCACGGCAGTCTTGATCAGCTTGAGAAAGATATCCCCGAGGATCTTGAACTTGGCAGCGAGCTCAGGGGCGATGAAACCAAAGGCGATACCCAGCAGCATCGCTGCGATGACCTGGAAGGTCAGGTCTTTGTAGAGCGGCTTTTTCGAAGTGGAAGACATGGCTGCACTCTCATTGTTCTTATCTGGAAGCATCAGCCGAGGCCCGAGGCAAGCCGGGCCCCGGCCATATCAGCGGGCGACTGCGCCAGGACGAGCCAGGGCCAGATCAACCATCCGTGGCGCCAGGCCTAGGTAGTTGGCTGGGTCGCACAGTCTTTCGAGGGTCTCGATATCCAGGCGTGCAGTGGCCTCACCCTGGGCCAACAGCGCGTCGAGCAGGCTGATGCCCAGGTCGTTGGCCATGCGGCAGGCGGCATAGACCACATCGTGGGCGACCTGGCGGCCAAGCGCCGGGGCAAGCCCCATCATCACCGCCTCGGCAACGATCAAACCTTGGGTCATGTCCAGGTTCTTGCGCATGCGCTCGGTACGCACCTCAAGGCCTGCGAGCATGAAACGCGCCTGGCCCAGCGAAGCGGCGGTCAAGGCGAAGGCTTCGGGGATGGCGATCCATTCGGCCTGCCAGGGACCGGTCGAACGCTCGAAATCCTGGATCATCGCATCGAGCATCAGCCCTGCCTGCTGGCGCACCCCCTTGGCGGCGGCATACATCAGTTCACAGGAAATCGGGTTGCGCTTCTGCGGCATGGTGCTGCTGGCGCCACGGCCTTTGACGAAAGGCTCGTACACCTCGCCCAGTTCGCTGGTCATCATCATCATGACGTCCAACGCCACCTTGCCCAGCGAAGCGGTGACCAGCCCGAGGAAGTTCAGGGTCTCGGCCAGGCCGTCGCGGGCCACGTGCCAGGTTGCCTGCGGCACGCCAAGGCCCAGTTCGTCCATCAGCGCCGCTTGCACATCCAGGCCCTTGTCGCCCAGCGATGCCAGGGTACCGGCGGCACCGGCGAACTGCCCTACTTCGACTCGCGGACGCAGTTCAACCAGGCGCTCAGCGTGGCGGTCGAACATGCTCAGCCATACCGCGCACTTGTAGCCGAAGGTGATCGGCAGAGCGTGCTGCAGATGGGTACGGCCCGCCATCGGGGTGTCGCGATAGCGCTGCGCCAATCCAGCCAGCAGGCCACGTACGGCTTGCACGTCGCGCTCAACGATGGCCAAGGCCGCACGTACCTGCAGGACCACCGCGGTGTCCATGATGTCCTGGGTGGTCGCCCCCCAGTGCACATAGCGGCCAGCATCACCGCACAGCTTCGACAACTGCTCCACCAGCGGCAGGATCGGGTAGCCGACGATCTCGGTTTCATGCTGCATCAGCTTGAGGTCGAGGGACTCGTAGCGCGACAGCTCGGCAATCTGCGCCGCGGCTTCCACCGGGATCACCCCGCAACGCGCCTCGGCCTTGGCCAGTGCCACCTCGACCTCGATGTAACGCTCGATCAAAGCTTGGTCGGAGAACACCGCACGCATCTCGGCGGTGCCGAACATGTCGCGGAACAGGGTGGAATCGAAAACGGTAGTGGACATGAGCAGGCATCCTGAAATGTTGTTATTGATCGGACATATTTATTATGTACGTACATAATTCTTGCCCTGTCGCTGATACACTGTCAACCGAAGAACGTGACGGGACTGACCGAAGGTATGAACGAAGCGCGCTATGCCGTGGTGGCCAGGGATCTGATGGAAGGCATTGCCAGCGGGCGTTACCCCGTGGGCAGCTTGCTGCCTACCGAATTCGAACTCTGCGACCTGTACGAGGTGAGCCGGCATACGGTGCGTGCGGCGATCAACCAGTTGCTCAGCCAAGGATTGGTCTCGCGTCGCAAGCGGGTCGGGACCCGGGTCGAGGCCAGTAGCCCGCGTGGCGGCTATTCCCAGTCCCTGGCCACGGTGGCCGACCTGGCGCACCTGGCCGAGACCCAGCAGCGGGAAATCCAGGAAGTCCGTCATTTCGTCGCCGACCTCAGCGAAGCGGCGCGCTTGGACCTGGTGCCCGGCGAACACTATTTCTGCGTGTCGAGCATCCGCGTCGATCGCCAGCACAATGCCGCACCACTGTGTTGGACGGATGTCTATTTCCAGCGTGACTATGCCGAGGTCATCGACCTGGCCCGGGAGCATCCCGACCAGCTGATCGCCAGCCTGATCGAGCAACATTTCGGACGCGCCATCGCCGTAGTTGACCAGCAGGTGCGTGCCGTCCTGCTGACGGCGGAACTGGCGCACCGGCTCAAGGCCGAGACGGGCTCACCTGGCCTGAAGATCCTTCGCCATTATCGGGACGATGAAGGCGGGCTGATGGCCGTTTCCGAAACCATCCACCCGGATGACCGCTTCACATTGGTCACGCAGATGCGCCGAGATCGGGCATCGAGTTGAGTTTCGGCAGATATCGAAAAGCTTCTAACGGCCCAGCCCCTCCAAGAGCAACATCAGCAGTGGTATTGCCGGCATTGATAGGCCCGGCCTAATTACGAGTCGACCATAAATGATGTGGCTTGCAGGGACTGGGAGCCGGCTTGCCGTCGATGAGACCGGCATCTGGCCAATGGCGGGCGCAGGATGGCGTTCGCTCAAGGAGAGGGGGCAAGCAGAAATGTTGTAAAGCACAACCTCGACAAACGCCGCTGCGCTGCCAGTTCGAACAGCGTGGCCAGGCAGGGCAGGTGGAAGTGCTCGGTCATGCGCTCGACCGAGTCCCAATGTCCGGTGATGATCCAGGCCTCGCTCGAGGACTCCCGGCGAGCCAAGGTATAAGCCACGCAGCCGGACGTGCGATTCAGCGCTTGCAGCAGTGTTTCCAGCCTCCCCCGAAGGTTCGCTGCCGCCCCATTGGCCGAGTCGATTTCCACTGTGTTGATTGCAACCAGGCCCATGGCGCTATCGCTCCGCCGTTCATTTCGCCAGTAGTTGATCCGCGACCTTGAAGGCTTCTTCCTCGGTGTTCACTACCAACAGCGGATAGCCCCAGAAGGCTTCGAACGTGCTGGCGAACGACCTGGCGGCTTTCTGTTTTTCAGCATCGGGCTCGACGAGCACCTGCCCTCTGACGAAAGCGCGCAAGGCGGCCTTGTGACGCTTCATCCAGAGCGACAATCGCTTACGTTCTTCGTGGGAATGCTCATGCGCCTGCCGGTCTGCGTTTTCCGCATCCAGTAACACGAAAGGCTCCTCGCGGGCCAACAGCGCTTCGAACGCGGCAAAGCCCTCGTCGCCGGTATCGATGCCGGCACCGCCGATCTTCATCCAGACCAACGGGAAATAGGTGGAATTCAAAAGCATCGGGCTCGTCCTCTGGGTTGGCTCCTGAAAAAACAAGGCGTCGACGACGCCGTTGCACAATAACGACGCTCCCCGTGGACGTCATTGCGCAATCTTGTCATTCTGTTTTTCATTTCGGCCAAAGGCATCCGCCTTCCACAGGAACAAGCATCGTGCAGCCGACTGCCACAGAGGACAGCCCGCATTCGTGGGACATCGATGGCATTGCCCGTCAGGTCATCGCCTTGAATGCCTCCTGGGTGGGCAGGGACTGGGAGCACGCACCTCACCGCCATCGCAAGGCGCAGTTGATCTACTCGGTGCGAGGCATCCTCAATTGCGAGGTAGAGACCGGGCTGTGGATCGTGCCACCGCAGTGCGCACTGTGGATCCCGGGCGACATGCTGCATTCGGTCCGGGGGTCGGGAGAAACCGAGTGCTATTGCCTGTTCGTCGAACCGCAGGCCATCGAAGGTTTACCTAGTGCCTGTTGCACCCTGGCCGTGTCGCCCTTGCTCCGCGAATTGCTGCTCAAGGCGACGGGGTTCGAAACGCTGTACGCCGAGCAGGGTCCGCAGGCGCGGTTGATCGCGACCTTGCTGGACGAGTTGTGCGAAGCTCCCGTCGAAGACCTGCATCTACCGACGCCGAGCGACCGCAGGCTGCGCCAGTTGACGCGAATGCTGCTGGCCGATCCGGCCAGCAAAACACCGAGTGGTGAATGGGCCAGGCGCATCGGCATGAGCGAACGCAGCATGAGCCGGCTGTTGCTGCAGCAAGTCGGCATGAGTTTCGGCCGCTGGCGGCGGCAGTTGCACGTGATCCTTTCGTTGCAACGCCTGGCCAGGGGCGAGAGCGTGCAGACGGTTGCGCTGGCGCTGGGCTATGAAAGCGCCAGCGGCTTCGTCACCATGTTCCGCAAGGCGATGGGCAAGCCGCCGGCACGCTATCTGCTCGAACGCGGCACCAGCGGTGAGGCAGGTGCTGCGCGCAGCATCGTGCTTGTACCAGCGTGTTCACCCACGCCCGGCACGCCCTGACCCACTACAGCCGTAGTAGATACGGATCCCTCCGTCTCAGCGATACTGCATGCAAACCCGCCCCGCCCGGAGACGGCCGATGCGCATTCTGCTGATAGATGACCACGGCATCCTCAGAGCCGGGGTCAAAAGCCTTATCCAGGCCGTTCACCATGACGCCCAGGTCCTGGAAGCTTCATGCACGTCGCAAGCCTTGGGGCTGGTGCGCAGCCAAGCCTTCGACGTGATCTTCCTGGACCTCTGCATCCCCACCTCCCCCACCAGCAACGACCTCACGCCAGACAATGGCCTGAGCCTGTTGTCCCTGTTCAAATCCGGCCGGGAGGAGCCGTCTGACCCCGACCCCGCAAGGTGTGTGGTGGCCCCGGTGATCGTCATGTCGGCCGAATCCGAGCGGCGCTTCGTCGATGAGGTCATGCGTCGGGGAGCGTCGTCCTACGTGCCCAAGTCCAGTGCTCATGAGGCGATGCTGGAAGCCATCAACCGTGCGCTGAGCGGCGGGGTGTACCTGCCCAGCGAAGCGATCGGCAAAGGTGGCCAGGCACCGGCTCCTTCCCTTCCCCTCCAGGAGCGGCCCGTCACCCCGCTAGGCCCCAAGGACCTGGGGGTAACGCCTCGCGAATTCGACATTCTGCGCCTGGCGTTGCAAGGCAATGCGCCCTGGAAGATCGCGGCGATCCTGGAGATCAACCCGGTCAACGTGCGCCAGTACCTGAGCAAGCTCTACAGCAAGTTCGGGGTGATCGACCTCTACGGCTTGCAAGGCTTGTTCGCCAAGACCGGTCAGGTGCTGGGGGTGCTGTCTTCCCCCGCCTCGCCAGCGTTGGCCTGCCGGCCGCGGAACAAGAGCTGCTGAACGGCGGCCATCAATGTTGCCGCGCTTTCACCCTTGCTGACCGACCGGGAGAGGAAATCGTCATCCAGCGGCCGTGGCAACAGCTCCGCCGAGTAAAGGATCGCCGGCACCTGGGCCCAGTCGTAGAACGCCCTGACGTGCTCGATCAGCGCCACGCCAACCAGGCCGTCGTGCAATGTGTAATCGCAGATGAGCAGGTCCGGGTAGCGGTCAGGCGCCCGCTCCAGCGCCGCCTGCAGCGAGGCCCGATCCTCGGCCGTGACGACGATGGCGCCCTGCAAGGTCAGGGATTTCGACAGGCTGTCGAGGATGCGCTTGTCATCGTCGACCAGCAGCACATAGGCACCGGTGATATCCAGGTCTTTCCCGTTGACCTGCACAGCGGGCGCACTGGCGCCCAACGGCGGCTCATCGCCCTGGTACAGCGGGCAATCGATTGAGAAACGGCTGCCGTGTCCGGGCCGGCTTGCGAAGGTCAGCCGATGCCCCGGGAGCCGGTCGATGAAGTTTTTCACGATCGAAAGTCCAAGCCCCAGGCCACGCTGGCTGTCATGGTTGGGGTTATCGACTTGGAAGAACTCCTCGAAGATCTTGCGTTTGAAGGCGTCGGGGATGCCTATGCCAGTATCGACCACATCGATGCGCAAGGTCGTTCTGCCCGCCACACTGCCCACCAGGACGCCGCCACGCTCCGTGTACTTGATGGCATTCGAGATCAGGTTCCCCAAGATCCGCTTGAAGATCGCCCGATCAGAATTGAGAACGGCATCCCGCCGGCGCTGGGGCAATCGAAGACGCAGGCCCTTGGCCTGCGCCGAAGGCATGTACAGGCACTCGAGTTCCGTCATCAGTTCGTTCAAGGAAAAAGGCTCGATGGCCGGTTGCGACTCACCACTGGTGAACACTTCACGCAGGCCTGTGAACAGGGCGCTGATTTCCCGGCCAGAGGCTTCTATATCCCGGAAGACCTCACGCAGGCGATCATGCTGGCCCTGCTCGACAATGCGCTCCCCTGCGAACGCCAAGGAGGCGATCGAGGCCAAGGGCTGCATGGTGTCATGGTAGGCCGCGCGCACGAAGCGCGTGCTGGCTTCGGCCTTTTCGCGGATCTGCGCGGCTTTCCTCGCCTCCTGGTCGAACAAGGCCTTCAACGCATCGTCCGCTTTCTGCTTCTCGCGGCGGATCCGGCTATTGGCCTGCTCGAGGCTTTCATTCTTCCTGTTCAGGGCCAGGGTTTTGAGATACCCCTCCCGGGCAACCTTCTCAGCGCGCACACTGATCGTCCACCCCACCAAGGTAAATGCCAGCAAATAGAACATGGCGGGAAAGAAGTTGATCTGCAAAACCCCGGTGGCGATTTCCTGCAGCAGGAACAACAGCACGCAATAACCCGTACTGAACAAAGAATAACGAGCCAGCAGTGCCAAGGTGCCATGCTGAAAGAAGATAACCAGTACGATGCCGACAAAATAATAGTTGTAGTTCAACGGCGCCGGCACGATTTGCACCATGGCCACCAGGCAGGTCTGGGTGAAACATACCGTGACCACCACACTTCTGTTCACCCAGCGCTCATCCTCGAAACGTGCGGTGAACGACACCACGGTCACTGCGGCTATCG
Source organism: Pseudomonas sp. I2 (assembly GCF_040984075.1). NCBI lineage: Bacteria > Pseudomonadati > Pseudomonadota > Gammaproteobacteria > Pseudomonadales > Pseudomonadaceae > Pseudomonas > Pseudomonas sp. I2. The sequence continues at coordinate 7,418 of NZ_JBCGFQ010000049.1, read as the reverse complement.
CCAGCGTGCCGACCACCCGCCATACCAGGATCCCGTGAAAGTCCGTCCGGGACAGGACGTGTTCGTGGCTGATGTAGTGGTAATAATCCCAATAACCAAAACCTGCCCAAACAGCAATGGCGACGAACATGAACAAGCGTCGCCTTCTGAGGTTTTCAATGGCCTGGGTATCGAGGAAGCCTTGCTCGTCCCGCGCGGAAGAAAAACGCTGTGGTAAACCGAAAAGTTCAACGGCGGCCATCTGGAGTTCACGCAGTCTTGTCATGTTGGCCACTCACGCTGCGGCTACTACAACTGTTGCACCACCGCCGTTGTATTTTTAAAACACGCCTTCGGTGAGAAGCTGAATCCGTCGAAAAACTCCAATTTCGAAACAGCCGGAGCAGGCTTCATGAACATCAATCAGATTAAAGCACTTGTCCGAAAACTCGCCATCGCGCCGCTGGCGAGCGGTCAAGGCCGCCCCTTGCCCACACAGAGCGAGCGGGGAGAGGTTGCGAAGACCAGGGTGGGCCTGGGGGGAACACAGACGGCGAACACCACGCCAAGGGTCAGTCGTTGTGCATCGGTCGAAATGACGCAATTGCAACTGTCGGCTCACCTTGTCGTCAGCTTCGCCTTTTCAAACTACCCGTTAGCGAAGGCCGCCATCCCGGCGAGCCTGGTAACGATGGAGAACAATCATGAAACTTGTAAAAACCCTCGCGGTTGGCAGCATGCTGCTTGGTCTTATGGGCACGGCTTATGCTGAAGACGGCTTTGAGCGAGCCAGGCAATTCAAGCAGAACTTTCTAGCGGAGCAAGCGCGCCTATGGGGTGATGGCGGTGTGGAGCAGAAGCAACAGCAGATCGCTCAGCGACAACAAGAACAACGGGACGTCAAGGACGACCCCAACAAACCATCAGCGGTAACGAAGGACTTTAAATGACGGTAGCAATTAACAAGAGAGCCAGGATAACGCCTGGCTCTCTTGCATCGCCCATGTATCGATCTTCACTGATTGCTCAGCTCGATCCCACACCTCGGGTTCGGTCATGCACCGGACCATCCCGAGTCTAGTATTACCTTAAATAGTATTCGTGTATAAAACCTGAGTCCTTAACAGACGTTCACAACCCGCTGCAATCGACAGCAGACAGGCCCAAAGGGAACAGCCCCTGCATTATTCGTTACAGCCAAGCCCTGATCTGTCGCGCTACCGCCTCCGTGGAAATACCATAGCGATCATGCAAAGTCGGCAACGCCCCCGCATCCAGGAATGCATCCGGCAGTGCGATCTGGCGGAAAGTCGGCGTGACGCCGTTGCGAAGCAGTACACCTGCAACCGCCTCGCCAAGGCCACCGATGATCGAATGGTTTTCTGCAGTCACGACCAGGCGGCCCGGCTTGCGTGCCTCGGCGAGCAGCGTCTCCTCGTCCAGCGGCTTGATGGTCGGGACGTGCAGCACCGAGACGTCCACCCCCTCTTTGTGCAACTGCTCCGCCGCCTCCAGCGCGCGCATGGTCATAAGCCCGCTGGCAATCAACAGGACGTCTCGCCCACCACGCAAGACCTGCGCCTTGCCCAACTGGAACCTGTAGTCGTAGCGATCCAGTACCAAGGGTACGTTACCGCGCAGCAGGCGCATGTACACCGGTCCCTTATGCGCGGCGATGGCAGGCACCGCCTGCTCGATTTCAAGCGCGTCGCAAGGGTCGACGATCATCAGGTTGGGCATCGCACGGAAGATCGCCAAATCATCGGTTGCCTGGTGGCTTGGGCCGTAGCCCGTGGTCAGGCCAGGCAAGCCGCAAACGATCTTGACGTTGAGGTTCTCCTCGGCAATGGCCATGCAAATGAAGTCGTAGGCCCGCCGTGAGGCAAATACCGCATAGGTGGTGGCGAAAGGTGTCAGGCCTTCGCGAGCCATGCCGGCAGCAGCGCTCATCAGCAGTTGCTCGGCCATACCCATTTGGTAGAAGCGGTCGGGGTGGGCCTTGGCGAAGATGTGCAGGTCGGTGTACTTGGACAGGTCGGCGCTCAGGCCGACAATGTCCTGGCGCTGTTCAGCCAGGGCCGCCAAGGCATGGCCGAACGGCGCCGACCGGGTAGGCTGGCCCTCGGCAGCGATGGAGGCGATCATCGCCGACGTGGTCAGGCGTTTCTTCGGTACATTCGCAGTGTTCATGCTTGGCTCCCAGCGTCCAGCGCTTTCAAGGCAAGGTCCCATTCGTGTTCGTCGACGCGGATGAAGTGGGTTTTGTCGCGGTTTTCGAGGAAGGGCACGCCCTTGCCCATGCGGGTGTCGCAGATGATCACCCGCGGTTGCGCATCCGGGTGGGCACGGGCCTGATCGAAGGCCCGGACCAAGGCGTCGAGGTCGTTGCCATCTACCCGTTGTGCGTACCAGCCGAAAGCCTGCCAGCGGTCGACGATCGGCTCGAACGCCAGGATTTCGCTGGAATGGCCGTCGGCCTGCTGGTTGTTGACGTCGACGATGGCGATCAGGTTATCCAGCCGCCAATGGCTGGCTGACATCACCGCCTCCCAGGTGGAGCCCTCGTTCAGCTCACCGTCCGACAGCAGGTTGTAGACCCAGCTCGCCGAGCCCTTGCGCTTGAGCCCCAGACAGGCGCCGACGGCGATGCCCAGGCCATGGCCAAGCGAGCCGCCGGTGATCTCCATGCCGGGGGTGTAGGCAGCCATGCCGGACATGGGCAGGCGACTGTCATCGCTACCGTAGGTTTCCAGCTCCTGCTCCGGAATGACCCCGGCTTCGATCAGGGCAGCGTACAAGGCGATCGCGTAATGGCCGATGGACAGGTAGAAACGGTCGCGCGCCTCCCATCCAGGATTGCCTGGGTCCATGCGCAGGGCATGGAAATAGGACACGGCAAGCAGGTCCGCAGCACCCAGTGCCTGGCCGATATAGCCTTGGCCCTGGACCTGGCCCATACGCAGGGCATGACGTCGGATATTATGAGCGCGCACAGCCAGGGGCAGCGCCTCGTTGTGGGTAGGCACAGCAGTCATGAGTGACTCCTTGTTGAATCAACGATTGACCAGGTTTGCCGGTACGCGGAACACCAGGAGGGCACCACACATCAGCACGCCGGTGATCAGGTACATGCCGATGGCATTGCTACCCAGGGCCGTAGTGACCCACCCGATCAGGTAGGGGGAGCAAAAGCCGGCAAGGTTGGCGAAGCTGTTGATCGCAGCGATACCCGCCGCAGCCGATACACCGCCCAGCAATGTGGTAGGCAGCATCCAGAACAGCGACGACGCGGACAGGACCCCAGCCGCAGCGAGACAGAGGCCAAGGATCGACAGGGTGAGGTTGCTGCCCAGGGCTGCGGCAAGGCTCAGGCCCAGCGCGCCAAGCAACATGGGGATCGCGAGATGCCAACGCCGTTCGCGGTGGCGATCGCCGCTGCGTCCGGCCAGCAGCATCGCAACGATGGCGCACAGGTAGGGGATGCTGGTCAGCAAACCGATGTGCAAGGGTTCGCTCACCCCCGCATTGCGCACCAGTGTCGGCAGCCAGAAGGTGATCGCATACTGGCCCATCACGACGCAGAAGTAGATACCGGCCAGCAGCCACAGCCGACGGTCGCGGATGAAGTCGGCCACCGATCCATGCTCTACCTTGCACCGCTCGTCTTCAGCCAGCTCCTTGCGCACCAGGGCCTTTTCGTCGTCACTGAGCCAATGGGCCTGCTCGACGCCATCCTTCAAGTAGCTCAGTACCAGGATCCCCACCAGGACGGTAGGGATGGCTTCCAGCACGAACATCCACTGCCAGCCGGCCCAGCCCTGCACGCCGGCGAAGCGTTCCATGATCCAGCCCGACAGAGGCCCGCCGACCATGCCCGAAAGCGGGATGGCGATGAACCACAGGGCGGTCATCTTCGCCCGTCGGTAAGAGGGGAACCAGTAGGTCAGGTACAACAGCAGGCCGGGGGCAAGCCCCGCCTCGGCGACGCCGAGCAAAAAGCGCAGGAGGTAGAACTGCCAGGCCGTTTCGACGAAAGCGAACATCGCCGAAATGATGCCCCAGGTGATCATGATACGGGCGATCCAACGTCGCGCGCCGACCTTGTGCAGAATGATGTTGCTCGGTACCTCGCACAGGAAATAGCCGATGAAGAACATCCCGGCACCCAACCCGTATACCGCCTCGGAAAGCGCCAGGTCATCCATCATCTGGAGCTTGGCGAAACCGACATTCACCCGGTCCAGGTAGGCACACAGGTAGCAGAGCATGAGAAAAGGCATCAATCGCCAGGCCGTCTTGCGGTAGGCACTGCTGCGCGCGGCCGAGGCCGCGTCGAGCGTCAATATGGTCATGTCGATCTGATCTCTTGTTGTTATTGATGGCCCGGAACAGGCCGGGCTCAGATACAGAACACGGCGGGACGGCTAGTGGATCAGCATCCCACCATTGACGTCCAAGGTGATGCCCGTCAGATAGCTCGACAAATCGCTGGCCAAGAACAATGCTGCATTGGCGACATCGCGCGCCTCACCGAGCCGGCCAAGCGCAATCCCCTCGATGATGGCGTGACGGCGTTCGTCTTGCATCAGTCCGCCGGTGATATCGGTATGGATCAGGCCAGGGGTGATCGAATTGACCCGTACGTTGTCCGGGCCAAGCTCGCGGGCCATCGCTTTGCCCAGGCCAAGCACGCCGGCTTTGGCTGCACTGTAGTGAGGACCACCGAAGATGCCGCCCCCGCGCTGGGCAGAGACGGAAGACATGCAAATGATGCTGCCGGAACCTTGGGCACGCATCGACGGGATGACCGCCTGTGACATCAACAACGTACCTCGCAGGTTCACATCGAGGATACGGTCATAGTCAGGACCGGTGATTTCCAGTGTCTTCACCGGCTGAGTGATGCCGGCATTGTTGACCAGTACATCGATCCGGCCAAAATGGGCCAGCACTTGCGCCACGGCGTCGCGTACCTGTGCTTCATCGGCGACGTTCACGGCAATTCCAATGTGGCCTTCCCCGAGTGTCGCGGCGGCGTCGGATGCCGCTTGCGCATCGATGTCCAGTATTGCGACCTTGGCACCTTGGTCCACAAACGCTTGGGCGGTCGCGCGGCCGATCCCGCGGGCAGAGGCGGCACCGGTGACGATTGCGAATTTTCCTTCGAGTAGCATGGGCAGTGCTCCGGATGATTATTGTCGTGAGCGGCGGTTCACACAGAACCGATGGCCACAGCTTCATGCAGGCGCGAGGGAGCAGCAACGCAGTGCACCTCATCCGATGCTGAAAAAAATTCAGCCCTGTCTTGTAGGCAGTTATCCGTGCAGAGTAAAAACCTCTGTCACAGCCGTTGCTTTCAGGAAAGATCATGAACCAGGACTCACTCAGAAAGCCGCCCCAGATCCCTGCGCTGAAAGCAATTCAGTCCTTCGAGCAAGTGGCACGCTTTGGAAACGTTGCCCGAGCGGCCGAGCAGTTGAACATCACCCCATCAGCCGTCAGTCACCAGATCGCGAACCTGGAAGCGCTGATCGGGCGCCCCTTGTTCATCCGAGAGGCCCGCGGCGTCTCCTTGACACCTGCCGGGAAGCAATACCTGCGTGACGTTTCAGGCATTCTGCAGAGCTTGGCGAGCGCCACCGAGCGTGCCGGCAGCTCGGTCGGCTTCGATTGTCTGCGCCTTCACTCCGCTCCTAGCTTCGGCCTGCTCTGGCTCCTACCGCGCCTCGAACATTTTCGCACCTGCCATCCAGACATCCAGATCAACCTGTCCTGCTCGTACGAGTCGCTGCACTTCGGTCGCCACCAGCTTGACCTCGATATCCGCCATGGCTATCCCAATTGGCCCAGCCTGGAAGTGCGCACCATTCGACACGAGCGCGCGACGGTACTGGCCGCGCCGACACTGCTCGCGCGCACGCCAATCACGCAGCCCAGTGACCTGTTGGGGCAAAACCTGATCCTCTCGGAGGCGGCATTGGTCCAGTGGCCTCAATGGTTCGCCCAGCAAGGCGTAACGCTTCCCCAGGCGCCGTTTGCACTCAGCTTCGACCGTTCCTACATGAGCCTGGAGGCGGCGAGCCATGGCTACGGTTTCGCGTTGGAGAGTTCGCTTCTTGCCCAGGATTACATCGCTCGTGGCGAGTTGGTGCCCGTATTCGCAGAAGAGCTGGCGACCCCGGTTAGCGCGCATCATCTTGTCTTTCCGCGCGGGCATGCCGAGTCGTCGACGGTTCGACAGTTCCTCGATTGGGTACAGGGGCAGTTGGGCCATGACTTCAATTATTGATCCCGTGGGTTGGCGGGATAGCCGACACTGCCTCTGCCAGGACTACAAAACTTCCCACCAATCACGTACGTTGCCCCCTGCCCCACGCCACTGAGGTCATCACTCATGGAGCACAAGTCTCTGCGCGACGCCTTCACCGGCTTGCCGATCTTTTTCGAAGTGGCCCGCGAGCGCAGCTTCACCAAGGCCGCAGCCCGCCTGGGCATGTCGCAGACTGCCGTCAGCCACGCGGTGCGCACCCTCGAAACGCGGCTGGGGGCCCGCCTGCTGGTGCGCAACTCACGGACCGTCACGCCCACCGAGGCTGGCGAACAACTGCTGCGCACGGTGGCGCCGGAGATGGCAATGATCGACGGCGAGCTCGAGGCCATGAACGACCTGCGCGACAGCCCCACCGGAACGATCCGCATCACCGCCTCGGACCATGCGGTGCGCACGGTACTGATGAGCAAGCTCAAGCAGTTCCTGCCCCAGTACCCCGGCATCAAGGTCGAGCTGTTCACCGACAACGGGTTCGTCGATATCGTCGCCGAGCGCTTCGATGCTGGCGTGCGCCTGGGTGAATCGTTGGCACAGGACATGATCGCGGTACGCATCGCCCCCGATGCACGATTCGCCGTGGTGGCCAGCAAGGCGTACCTGGCGCGCCATGGCGCACCGCAAGTGCCCGAGGACCTGCTGCAGCACAACTGCATCAATATCCGCCTGCCCACCCATGGCAACCTGTGGCCCTGGGAATTCAGCAAAGAAGGACGCTCGCTGAACCTCAAGGTCGAAGGCCAGCTGGTGTTCAACACCACCTTCGATATTCTCGACGCCGCCCTGGCCGGGTTGGGGGTCGCCTACCTGCCCGAGGAGCTGCTGGCCGCCCACCTGCAGGCCGGCGACCTGATCAGCCTGCTCGACGACTGGTGCCCGGTGTGGCCGGGCCTGCACCTGTACTACCCCAGCCGTCGACAGCCTTCCGGTGCCATGGCGTTGCTGATTGGCGCCTTGCGTCTCGACTGACTTATCAATCTGATACATAGCTACATGCGCTTTATGCGGGTTTTTATTGACCCCGCTGATACCTAGACTCTACGGCCTGTCGTATTTCCAGGCCGCGAAGCCAATGAACATCACCCAGCCCTCCCCCTGCGCTCCCCAGGGG
>NZ_JBCGFQ010000048.1:0-40291 GCF_040984075.1 Pseudomonas sp. I2 | reverse complement strand
GGCGGAATGGGGGCATAGGGCTGCTGCGCAGCAGCCCCAAGAGCACCGGTACCGCCTCGATACCGCGTTATCGGCAGCGACGAGGACTTCCTGAGCGCAATCTAGGCCGGCGGCAACTGGCGGATGAACGCGACGATCCGCTCACCCAGTTCGTGGGCCAGCGGCAGGCCGGGGTTGTTGTAGCTGTCGCGTTGCTGGCGCATACCCCTTGGGCTGATGCGCAGCGTATGGTTCATGCCATCGATCAGCGCCAGTTGCGCATCGGGCTTGGCCGCCTTGAGGCGCTCGGCGTCGGCGACGTCCACCTGCACGTCGTTGCGGCCCTGGACGATCAGCGCCGGCACCTTGATACGGGCGAAGGCCGCCGCCGGGTCCTGGCGCAGCAGGGAGATCAGGTACGGCTGCACCGTGGGGCGGAACACCTCGCGCAGCGAGGGCGGTACGTCGAGGCTGGTCTGCCCGGCCTGCAGGCGATCGATCAGCGCGTTGCCGCGCGCCAGTTGCGCCGGCGGCAGGCGTTGGGCCAGCTGTTCGCGCAGCACTTCGGCCACCGGCCGGCCGCTGCCGGCCACGGTGATCACCGCGCTGGCGCCGGCCTGTTCCGCGGCCAGGCTGGCGATCAGCGCACCTTCGCTGTGGCCGAGCAGGATCAGCGGGCCGAAGCGCGGGTCGGCCCTGAGTTTGCGACCCCAGGCCACCGTGTCGGCGACATAGCGCTCGACGCTGAGGTCGCGCTCGTCGGGCGTGGCCGGCTGGCTGGCGGCCACGCCACGCTTGTCGAAGCGCACGCTGGCGATATGCTCGCTCGCCAGCAGTTGGGCCAGGCGCTTGAGGTTGTCCAGGCGCCCGCTCGCCGGGTTGTTGCCGTCGCGGTCGGTAGGGCCGGAGCCGGCGATGATCAGCACCACCGGTGGCGGGCTGTCTTGCTGGGGCAGCAACAGGCTGCCATGCAGCACGCCCTGGCCGGTGTCGAGGTCGATGGGGCGATGCAGGACGGTGGGGGAAGCAGCCTGGGCGAGGGTGGTACAGCACAGCAGGAGGAGGGCGGCAAGGCGCAATATCATGGAGCTACTACCTGGAGGGATGCTGGTTGGACCGGGTGGTGGTGGGAAGGTTCGCGCGGGCCAGTGGCGGCCAGATATTTCGAATTTTTTCGCAAACCCCCGGCTTTCCGTATACTGGCGGCCTCCTTCCCATTCAGGCAGATTCGCGGAGCGTCCATGTCCGGCAATACCTACGGCAAGCTGTTCACTGTCACCACCGCTGGCGAAAGCCATGGCCCGGCGTTGGTCGCCATTGTCGATGGGTGCCCACCGGGCCTGGAGATCTCCCTGGCCGACCTGCAGCACGACCTCGACCGGCGCAAGCCCGGCACCAGCCGGCACACCACCCAGCGCCAGGAGCCTGACGAAGTGGAGATCCTTTCCGGGGTCTTCGAAGGGCGCACCACCGGCTGCTCGATCGGCCTGCTGATCCGCAACACCGACCAGAAGTCCAAGGACTATTCGGCGATCAAGGACCTGTTCCGCCCCGCCCACGCCGACTACACCTACCACCACAAGTACGGCATCCGCGACTACCGTGGCGGTGGCCGCAGTTCGGCGCGCGAGACCGCCATGCGCGTGGCCGCCGGCGCCATCGCCAAGAAGTACCTGGCCACCCAGGGCATCCGCGTGCGTGGCTACATGAGCCAGCTGGGCCCGATCGAGATCCCGTTCAAGACCTGGGACGCGGTGGAGCACAACGCCTTCTTCAGCCCCGACCCAGACAAGGTGCCGGAGCTGGAGGCCTACATGGACCAGCTGCGCCGTGACCAGGATTCGGTCGGCGCGAAGATCACCGTGGTCGCCGAAGGCGTGATGCCGGGCCTGGGCGAGCCGATCTTCGACCGCCTCGATGCCGAGCTTGCCCATGCGCTGATGAGCATCAACGCGGTCAAGGGCGTGGAGATCGGCGCCGGCTTCGCCAGCGTCGCCCAGCGTGGCACCGAGCATCGCGACGAACTGACCCCGGACGGTTTCCTCAGCAACAACGCCGGCGGCATCCTCGGCGGGATTTCCTCCGGGCAGCCGATCGTCGCCCACCTGGCGCTCAAGCCGACCTCCAGCATCACCACCCCGGGCCGCTCGATCGACATCGATGGCAACCCGGTCGAGGTGGTCACCAAGGGCCGTCACGACCCCTGCGTGGGCATCCGCGCCACGCCGATCGCCGAGGCGATGATGGCCATCGTGCTGATGGACCACCTGCTGCGCCATCGCGCGCAGAATGCCGGTGTGCAGGTGGGGACGCCGGTGCTCGGGCAGCTCTGATTGCGTCTGTGATTGTGCTGGCCTTTTCGCGGACAAGCCCGCTCCCACAGGTTCAACGCTGACGTGCAGAGCAGCGCAACCCCTGTAGGCGCGGGCTTGCCCGCGAATGGGTCGGTAGGCGACAACATTCCTGACTGACCGCCGGCCCGCCCCATGACCCCCATCCCTTATTGGCGCCTGTCCAGCTTCTACCTGTTCTACTTCGCCCTGCTCGGTTCCACCGCGCCGTTCCTGGCGTTGTACTTCGACCACCTGGGCTTTTCCCCGGCCCGCATCGGCGAGTTGGTAGCCATCCCCATGCTGATGCGCTGCATTGCGCCCAATCTGTGGGGCTGGCTGGGCGATCGCAGTGGCCAGCGCTTGCTCATCGTGCGCCTGGGCGCCTTGACGACCCTGGCGACCTTCTCGCTGATCTTCCTGGACAAAAGCTACGCCTGGCTGGCGTTGGTCATGGCCTTGCACGCGTTCTTCTGGCACGCGGTGCTGCCGCAGTTCGAGGTGATCACCCTGGCCCACCTGCATGGGCAGACCGCGCGCTACAGCCAGGTCCGCCTGTGGGGCTCGATCGGCTTCATCCTCACCGTGGTCGTCCTGGGTCGGTTGTTCGAATGGCTGAGCCTGGACATCTACCCGGTGGCCCTGGTGGTCATCATGGCAGGGATCGTCGCCGCCAGCTGCTGGGTGCCCAACGCCCAGCCGGTGGAGCATGCCGAACGCCGTGCGACGGGCGGCTTCCTGCGCCAGCTGGCGGCGCCGGGCGTGGCGGCCTTCTATGTATGCGTGGCGTTGATGCAACTGAGCCACGGGCCGTACTACACCTTCCTCACCCTGCACCTGGAGCACCTGGGCTACAGCCGTGGCGCCATCGGCCTGCTGTGGGCGCTGGGGGTGGTGGCCGAAGTGCTGGTGTTCATGGCCATGAGCCGGATCTTTACGCGCTTTTCCGTGCGCCAGGTGCTGCTGGCCAGCTTTCTCCTGGCGGCGCTGCGCTGGCTGCTGCTGGGCAACCTGGCCGACCTGCCCGCAGTGCTGGTGTTCGCCCAAGTATTGCACGCGGCCACCTTCGGCTGCTTCCATGCCGCGGCGATCGCCTTCGTCCAGGCGAGCTTCGGCGCCCGCCAGCAAGGCCAGGGCCAGGCGTTGTATGCGGCGTTGTCCGGCACCGGCGGTGCATTGGGCGCCTTGTATTCGGGCTACAGCTGGAAACTGCTGGGCCCGTCCTTCACCTTTGGTATGGCCAGCGTCGCGGCGCTGGCGGCAGCCGTTATCATTGCCATCCGTTCGAACCAGACCAGGAACAGCCCCTGATGAGCATTCTCAGCGTTTTCCACCCGTCCAGCCCGGAGCTGCCGAACAAGGTGCTGACCCACCACGACGATATCACCGCGACCCTGGCCGAGCAGGGCCTGCGGTTCATGCACCGCCCGCATGAGCTGCGGGTTCGGCCGGGCAGCGGCCAGGACGAGGTGATGGCTGCCTGCAGCGGGCTACTCGATCAACTGATGAGCGAGCATGGGGGCGCGGCCTTCACGTTGCTGAACCGCGACGGCGTGGACCCGGGGCAGATCGACTTGCGCGACGAGCACGTGCATGACGCCGATGAGGTATTCGCGGTGGTCACTGGCCGTGGGCAGGTCAGCCTGCGCGTGAACGATTACGTCTTTGCCGTGCTGTGCGAGAAAGGGGATGTGCTGGTGGTGCCGGCTGGGGTGCGGCGTTGGTTCGACCTGGGCGATGCGCCGTTCTGCCTGGCCTTGCGAGTGTTCGGCAGCGAGCAGGGGATGCCGCCGCGCTTCACCGGGGATGACAGTGCCCGGCAGTTTCCGGGGATCGATGAGTTCTAGCAAGGGGTGACGCTTGAGCCCATCGCTGGCAAGCCAGCTCCCACAGGGGCCGAGTCGATCACGCATCATGTGATTTGCAGGCCCTTGTGGGAGCTGGCTTGCCAGCGATGGGCTGCAAAGCAGCCCCAACATCCTCGGATCAGCGATACGTCGGCAGGGCGAACCGCTGCTGGCTCTGCAACATCGAGATCACCGGCAGCTCACTGGCCTGTTCGGCCAGGTCGCGGCGAATGGCGCTGATCGCCCAGGACAGTTGCTCGGCGCTGTGCAGTTGGGCATACGACAGCACGCGGCGGGTGATCTTGCCATCGGCGGCGCGCAGGCTCAGCAGGATGCCGCCATCGGGGCGGGACTGGGTCTCGACCTGGTAGGCGCAGAAGACCGAGGCGAATTTTTCCTGGATGAGGTCCATATCAACTCCTGACTGTTATGTTTGCAGACGTGAGTTGAGTGTTGCAGCGACCGTGCCAGGCTTTACGGCCTTATAAAATCCTTTTGAATCAGTAGCTTACTCGTTTGTACGGATCGCTGGGCCGTGCATTCTGCATGGTCGTGCAGTTTGCACAGTGCATTTTGCAAGGTCATAGGCTCTGTCTCTGGCCCCCATAGAATCTGAACCTTTGACCCGCCGCCATTGCCTGACGAAGACTTGGGCTCCCAACGATGCCAGGAGGTTCCCCGATGTCCGACCAACAGCCCACCGCCATGACCGACGAAGAAACCGCCGCCTTCGCCGAGGAGGTGTTCGAACGGGCCCGCCGGGGCGATGCCCAGATGCTCGGGCGCCTGCTGGAAAGCGGCCTGCCAGCCAACCTGCGCAATCACAAGGGCGATACCTTGCTGATGCTGGCCAGCTACCACGGCCACCATGACGCGGTGCGGGTGTTGCTGGCCCATGGCGCCGATCCGCTGATCGCCAACGACAACGGCCAGTTGCCCATCGCTGGCGCGGCGTTCAAGGGCGACCTGGCGATGATCCGCCTGCTGCTGGAGCACGGTGTGCCGGTGGACGCGGCCGCAGCCGATGGGCGTACCGCACTGATGCTGGCGGCCATGTTCAACCGCCGCGAGATCCTCGACTACCTGCTGGCCCAGGGCGCCGACCCGGCGCGCCAGGATGTCCGTGGCGCCACCGCCCTGGCTGCGGCCCAGACCATGGGCGCGGTCGACACCGCCGCGCGCCTGCAGGCGCTGGCCGGCTAACCCTGCGGGGGCGTTTGCGGCTATCCTTGGCGACTTTTTTCGCCAGCGCAGGGCCCCCGTCATGAAAAACCAGTTGCTCGAACTCATCAGCCTCATCGGCGCCGGCTGCATGCGCGAGCAGGATATCGAGCGCATCGCCGACGAGGCCGCCCAGGCCTACGCCGATCCCGCCGGTTTTCTTGCCGCCAACCCGGACATCAACTACGACGACAGCTTCCCCATCCCCCTGGGCGAATGGGTGGTGGTCGGCAGCCTGCCAGACACCGTGCTGTTCCAGGCCGACAGCTACCAGGAACTGTTCCAGCGCATTACCGACTCGTTCGACAAGCGCGTGCCGTTCAACCTCAAGCCCAAGCAACTGGCGCGCACCGAGCCGCTGACGGCGCTCAACCGCATCCAGGTGCAGATGGCTGCGCTGAACAAGGAGGCCGGCGGTTATGTGCTGCTCAATTTCAGCCAGTTGCTCGATGACGAACTGCAGATGGTGATGGTGGGGCAGAACGACCTGGCGCGGGTGCTGGCGCTCGGTGCCGAGGTGGGGATCAAGGTGGAGCCGGCATTGGAGGCATTGAAGGTCGCGGTGCACGTCTGAGTCGGGGGCTGCAAAGCAGCCCCCAAAGGCTCAACCCAACGCGGTATCGAGGAACATCATCACCCCGAACCCACCCATCAACCCGAGGGTCGCCGCAGTCTGGTGGCCATTGCGGTGGGTTTCGGGAATCACCTCGTGGGACACCACGAAGATCATCGCGCCCGCCGCCAGGCCCATGCTCACCGGGTAGGCGAGGGCGAAGCCGGTGGATATCCCCAGCCCGATCACCGCGCCCAGGGGCTCCATCAGGCCAGAGCCCACGGCCACCAGCGCCGCTTTCAGGCTCGACAGCCCGGTGGCGCGCAAGGCCAGGGCCACGGCCAGGCCTTCGGGAATGTCCTGGATGGCGATGGCGCTGGTCAGCGGCAGGCCGATGTGCATGTCGCCATTGGCGAAGCTCACGCCAATGGCCATGCCTTCGGGCAGGTTGTGCAGGGTGATGGCCAGGACGAACAACCACACCCGGCTGATCCGTTCCGCCTCGGGGCCGCAGGGGCCAGTGCTTTCATGTTCGTGCGGGGTGAAGCGGTCCAGGCCGAGCATCAGCAGGACGCCCAGGCCCATGCCCAGCACCACGGTGAAGGCCGCGGCCGGTCCGTTGCCGGTGATCTCCCGGGCGGCATCCAGGCCGGGCAGGATCAGCGAGAAGGAGCTGGCGGCGAGCATCATGCCGGCGGCAAAGCCGAGCATCACGTCCTGGCTGCGCGCGCTGACGTCGCGCAGCACTATCGCCAGCACCGCGCCCAGGGCGGTGGCGCCGAAGCCGGACAGCCCGCCGAGCACCGCCAGGTGCAGGTACTGGGCATGGTCGCCGTGCACCGCGTTCCACAGGCTGGCCAGCAACAGGACGAGAATGGCCAGCAGGCTCACGCCAAGCCCGGCACTGAGCCAGGGCATGTCCTGGGCCTGTTGCCGCCAGGCGCTCAACAGCGAGACGGGGGCGGTGCTTTCGGTGCTTTCAGTCTGGGCAGGGGGCATACGGACCTCACGGCAATGTATGGAAACAGTCTACCCAGCGACCCACCCGGCTGGCCAAGGATTCCCCTCTATCGACGTGATAGCCGGCTATGCTCAGCAACACAGGTTGCCAAGGGAGTGAAGGCATGGGTTCGACATTCAACGGCCTGGTGGGCCTGATCATCCTGGTGTTGGACATCTGGGCGATCCTCAACGTTCTCAAGAGCAGTGCCGAGGTGGGCATCAAGGTGTTGTGGATCCTGCTGATCCTGTTGTTGCCGGTGATCGGGCTGATCATCTGGGCCATCGCCGGGCCCAGGGGCAACGTGCGCCTCTGAGCCAACATCGCTCGTCACGAAATTTTCACACCCGATTATCGAAAATCCGCGCCGCACGCAATGCTGCGTTGGCCCTATTGCCATGCCAGCTGCAGGGCGACACCGCCTTTTTCGCAAACCCGCAATCCTAGGATCTTCCCATTCATGGCTAACACGGATGCCTTGAAACAACGGGCCGTGCCGGCCCCGTTCGCGCCGACCCTCAAATCGCACCTGGCCTACACCTTGCTGAGCGCCCTGGTGATCATGCTGATGCTCAGCCTGGTCCGCCTGGCGCTGCTGGTCTACAACAGCGACATGATCGGCGACACGCCCCATGCGACCGTGGCCGAGGGCTTCATCAACGGCCTGCGCTTCGACCTGCGCGTGGTGGTGTACCTCAGCATTCCGCTGCTGCTGGCGGTGCTCAGCCCCTGGGCCATGGCCCGTCGCGGGTTCTTCCGGCTGTGGCTGACGCTGACCGCGAGCATCGTGATGTTCCTGGGCCTGATGGAGCTGGACTTCTACCGGGAGTTCCACCAGCGCCTCAACGGCCTGGTGTTCCAGTACGTCCAGGAAGACCCCAAGACCGTCCTGAGCATGCTCTGGTACGGCTTCCCGGTGGTCCGCTACCTGCTGGCCTGGCTGTTCGGCACCTGGTTGCTGAGCCTGCTGTTCAAGGGCATCGATCGCCTGACCCGTGGCGCCGGCGGCGATCATGGCCAGGCTGCCGGGCGCCGCAGCATCACCCCTTGGTACAACCGCCTGGCGGTGTTCATGGTCGTCCTGCTGGTGGCCGTGGTCGCTGCCCGTGGCACCCTGCGCCAGGGGCCGCCGATGCGGTGGGGCGACGCCTTCACCACCGAGTCGAACTTCGTCAACCAGTTGGGCCTGAACGGTACCCTGACGCTGATCGACGCCGCCAAGAGCCGTTTCGGCGAAGACCGCGCCAATGTCTGGAAGGCTACCCTCGACCCCGAGGTGGCCCGGCAGAGCGTGCGCGATTTGCTGCTGACCACCAACGACACCCTGGTCGACGGCGACGAGGCGGCGGTGCGCCGTGACTTCGTGCCGCCGGCCGACCGTACCCTGCCGGTCAAGAACGTGGTGGTGATCCTCATGGAGAGCTTCGCCGGCCATTCGGTGGGCGCCCTGGGCGGCAACGGCAACATCACCCCGTACTTCGACAAGCTGGCCAAGGAAGGGCTACTGTTCGACCGCTTCTTCTCCAACGGTACCCATACCCACCAGGGCATGTTCGCCACCATGGCCTGCTTCCCCAACTTGCCGGGCTTCGAGTACCTGATGCAGACCCCCGAGGGCGGCCATAAGCTCTCCGGCCTGCCCGCGCTGCTCAGCACCCGCGACTACGACGACGTCTACGTCTACAACGGCGACTTCGCCTGGGACAACCAGTCCGGGTTCTTCGGCAACCAGGGCATGA
Source organism: Pseudomonas sp. I2 (assembly GCF_040984075.1). Classification (NCBI taxonomy): domain Bacteria; kingdom Pseudomonadati; phylum Pseudomonadota; class Gammaproteobacteria; order Pseudomonadales; family Pseudomonadaceae; genus Pseudomonas; species Pseudomonas sp. I2. The sequence goes on along the minus strand of NZ_JBCGFQ010000048.1, from coordinate 31,622 downwards.
CCACCTTCATCGGCCGCAACGACTTCGTCAATCCGGTGTTCTCCGACCCGACCTGGGGGGTGTCCGACCAGGACATGTTCGACCGCGCCGCCGAGGAGCTGGCCCACAACTATGGCAAGAAGCCGTTCTATGCCCTGTTGCAGACCCTCTCCAACCACACCCCGTATGCCTTGCCCGAGGACCTGCCGGTGGAGAAGGTGACAGGCCAGGGCCGCCTGGACGAACACCTGACCGCCATGCGCTATTCCGACTGGGCCTTGGGTCAGTTCTTCGAGCAGGCGCGCAAGCAGCCGTATTTCAAGGACACCCTGTTCGTCATCGTCGGCGATCACGGCTTCGGCAACCACCAGCAGGTCACCGAGCTCGACCTGGGCCGCTTCAACGTGCCGCTGCTGCTGATCGCCCCGGGCATCCAGGAGAAGTTCGGCGCGGTGGACCATACCGTGGGGACCCAGGTCGACATCGTGCCGACCATCATGGGCCGCCTCGGTGGCCAGACTCGCCACCAGTGCTGGGGCCGCGACCTGCTCAACCTGCCGCAGGGCGACCCGGGCGTGGGCATGATCAAACCCTCGGGCAGCGAGCAGATCGTCGGCCTGGTGCAGGGCGATCGCATCCTCATCGAGTCCAAGGACATGAGCCCGCGGCTGTATCGCTACCAGCTGGGGCGCGAGTTCAAGGCCGAACTGATCCAGAGCCCCGACCAGCCGGAGTTGCTGAAGAAACTCGAGTCGTACATCCAGACGGCCACCAAGAGCCTGCTGGACAACACGGCCGGCGTGGTCCACGGCACGCCGAAGTAGAACCAGGCGGGGCTGCAAGGCAGCCCCTCTGCCGCGCAACAAAGCCCAGGCCAGGACTGAACGAAAGCCCTCGCCAACGGTCAAGCATACAGGCGTCAACCGGTATTCCTTGATGGGAGGGCTGATCAATGAAAGAGTGGGAAGTCACCTTCGTCGACCAGGACGGTGTGCAGGGCTCGCTGCTGTACAACGCCGATCAACGCCCCAGCGACGAGGAGGCCGCACGGCTGATTCGTTCGCACTTGTTCCCGGTCATCGATGAACTGGACCTGAACGACTTCCAGGACCGTAGTCCATCCCCCACGGTGCGCTGGCTCAAGGAGCAGAGCGGCGTGTCCATCACCCGCATCAGCGAACGGCCCTGAACGTGGCCACTGGCGCCGTCCGGCGCCAGGCACTAGGATGCAACGAGGCACAGGTCTTTTCTGCGGGCCTTTGTCGGTTTCACTCGCGTCTCGCATCAGCTCGGTCTGCCAGGCACCTTGGGTGTGTCGGCAGGTGCGTAGTGCACGGAAAGTCTATCCATTGCTTTGCAGGAGGACGTTTCATGAGCAGCCAGAACGACGACATCAGCAGCAGTGTCCTTCGCCAGATGAAAGCTGGCGGTTTCGACTTCACCCGCATCCATCCCATCGAGTTCTACGCGGTGTTTCCCGACGAGGCCGGTGCGCGCCGGGCGGCGGGGCAGTTCCGCGGCGAATCCCTCAATGCCCAGGTGCGCGAACGCGACGACGGCGCCTGGCACCTGGAACTGAGCAAGATCATGTATGCCACCTACCGTGGTATCGGGGCCTTCGAAGAGGCTTTCGAACAGGTCGTCTCGCCCTTGGGCGGCGAGGTCGAGGGGTGGGGCGTCAAGCAGGAGCGGCCGGTTGCCTGAGTGGCTCCGGGATCTCACGGCTTACGCGTAGCCATGTGCGCCAGATAGGCGATCAGGTCGTCCAGTGCCTGATCGCTCAGCACGCTCTGCGCGAACCCCGGCATCCGCCCTTGCGGCCACTGCCGCAGGCTCTGCGGATCACGGATATAGCGACGCAGGAAACCCGGCTGGAAATACTCGGTCGGGTTGTATGGCACGTTCAGGTCCGGGCCGAACTGAGCGTCGCCTGCGCCGTTGAGCCGATGGCAGGCCAGGCAGTTCTGCTGGAACAGGGCAAACCCCCGGCGCACCGGATCGTCCGCCGGCAAGCCGGCATCGGGCAGCAGGGCAGGGAAGCGCGCCTGCACCGACGCCAGGCGACGGATCGTGGTGATCTGGAACGGCCATTGCTCCGGGCGGATACCGCTCGCCTGCGGATCGGTCCACACCAGGTAGAACGGCCCGGCGCTCGGCTTGCCAGGGCCCAGGGCCGGCCACGGCCTGGCGGGGTCTTCGATGGCCAGCCAGGCGCGTGCCGGGCCGGTCTGCAGCAAAGGGCCAGCGGGCATTTCCGCGGCGAAGCCGTCCAGTGCCACCGCCTGCAGGTGGTCGCCGGCGCCCACGCCGTCGAGCAGCGCGGCCAGGGGCACGGCGCGGTACTGCATGGGGCGCTTGTAGGAGACGTCCTGGGCGATGCTGATGTCCCGGGCTTGCGGGTGGGCGAGCAGCTCGGCGCTTTGCCACTGGCCGTGCCTGTCGCCCAGGTCCAGGTGCAGTTGGGCCGCCGACAGCGGCAGGCAGAGCAGGAAGGTCAGCAAGGCGAAGCAGTGGCGCATGGGTGATCTCCAACCGTCAGGGTCGGCAGATTACCTGTGCGTTGCCCGCAAGAGCCACCGCTGCGTTCATCCGAACAGACGTGTCAGGTTCGGCAGGATCAGCAGCAAGGTCGTGGCGAAGAGTATGAGCCCGGCTTGGCGTATCTTGGGTTGTCTGAACATGGCGGACCGCCTTCTTGTTGTTATTCCTGAATAGCCCTTGGCTTCCTTGTCTCGCTTCGGGTCGATCGCAGTGGCGTGGCTGCACGCCATTCCTGCTTGCCTCTTGTGTCTGGATATACAACCAACAGTAGGGCGCGCGTCATCCATGTTTCAGAACCCTTTGTTCTAGATTTTTTTCTGTAGATTTCCATTGGTTTTAAGGCCAATGGCCAGCTCGCTGGCATGCTCTGGCTAGACGGGTGCGCGAAGGGGGTTACCAAGGGTGACAGGCACTACCGTTCGTCAGCGCATCCTACTTGCTTGTACGTGCCTTTCGCGTCAGTCTCTACAGCAAATCCCACCCATGTCGTTCAGGACTATCCTTATGTCGTTACGCATCTGCATCCTTGAAACCGATGTCCTGCGACCGGAGCTGACCGCGCAGTACCAGGGCTACGGAAGGATGTTCGAGCAGCTGTTCTCGCGTCAGCCGATCGCCGCCGAGTTTCGCGTGTACAACGTGATGAACGGCGAGTATCCCCCCGAAGACGAAACCTTCGATGCCTACCTGGTGACCGGCAGCAAGGCCGACTCGTTCGGGAGCGACCCCTGGATCCAGACCCTCAAGGCCTACCTGCTCAAGCTGTACGAGCGTGGCGAGAAGCTGCTGGGTGTGTGTTTCGGCCATCAGGTGCTGGCGCTGGTGCTCGGCGGTAAGGCCGAACGGGCAGAGCAGGGCTGGGGCCTGGGCATCCACCGCTACAGCCTGGCCGCCCATGCGCCGTGGATGGACCCGGAGGTGTCGGAGCTGACCCTGTTGATCAGCCACCAGGACCAGGTCACCCAGCTCCCGGAAGGGGCCACGGTGATCGCCTCCAGCGACTTCTGCCCCAATGCCGCGTACCACATTCGCGACCAGGTGCTGTGCTTCCAGGGCCACCCGGAGTTCGTGCACGAATATTCCCGGGCGCTGCTCGATGCACGCCAGGAGGTTCTGGGCGACGAGGTTTACCAGCGGGCGATCGCCAGCCTGGCCGAGGACCACCAGGGCGATCTGGTGGGCAAGTGGATGCTGCGTTTCATCGGGCATTCGGGCAAGAAGGCCAAGGAGAACGCGGCCTAGGTTTGGCGTTTCATCGAGTGGAGCCGCTTTGCGGTCCTTCGCGGGCTTGCCCGCGAAGGGCGCGGCGAAAATCTACAACCAGCCAGAACGCTTGAAGCTGGCATACAGCGCCGTGCAACCCACCCCGATCACCCCCAGTATCCCGAAATAGCCATAGTGCCAGCCCAGCTCCGGCATGTTCTGGAAGTTCATCCCGTAGATCCCGGCAATGGCGGTAGGGAACGCCAGGATCGCCGCCCAGGCGGCGAACTTGCGTTGCACGATGCTCTGGCGCGACGACTCCAGCAGCATGCCGATCTCGATGGTCTGGCTGGCGATGTCGCGGATGCTGGCGAGGTCTTCCATCTGCCGGGTGACGTGGATCTGCACGTCACGGAAGTACGGGCGCATGTTCTTGTCGATGAAGGGGAAGCTCAGGCGCTGCAGCTCCTCGCTGACCTCCACCATCGGCGCCACGTAGCGGCGCAGGCGCAGGATGTCGCGGCGCAGGCTGTGCAGGCGCTGGATGTCTTCTTCCCTGAGCGAGTTGCCCAGCACGCTCTGCTCCAGTTCCTCGATCTCGCCGTGGATGGCTTCGCTGACCGGCTGGTAGTTCTCGGTGACGAAATCGAGCAGGGCATAGAGCACGAAGTCCTCGCCGTGCTCGAGCAGCAGCGGGCGCGCTTCGCAGCGCTGGCGCACCAGGGCGTAGGACTTGGAGTGGCCGTTGCGGCAGGTGATGATGTAGCCGTTGCCGGCGAAGATGTGGGTCTCGATGAACTCCAGCTTGCCTTCATGGCGCACTGGCGAATAGGTGACGATGAACAGGGCGTCGCCGAAGGTCTCGAGCTTTGGCCGGCTGTGTTTCTCCAGCGCGTCCTCGATGGCCAGCTCGTGCAGGTTGAACTGGCGCTGCAGGTTGGCCAGCTCCTCGGCGTTGGGTTCCTCCAGGCCGATCCAGACGAAGTGGCCGGGCTTGCGCGCCCATTCGCTGCCTTCGTCGATGTTGATGTTGGTGACCTTCCTGCCGGCGCTGTACACCGCCGCTGCCACGACTCGGCCCATGGTTGCTCGCTTTTTCGGTTGAACACGCAGATACAGCTTGGGCTGTGCCGGGCCATAGAGCAACCGTCGGCTGGCCTGGTGCATTGGGGCAAGCCACTCAACCGTTAGCCAGCTCGCCCTCCACCCGCTCGAGCTCGCTGTCCATCCGGTCGATGCACTGCTGCATCTGCGTGCGGCACTGTTCGATCAGGGCCGGCAGGTCCTGCTGGCTCATGCCTGCGGTAGCGATCGGTGGCAGCGAGCGGACGATCACTGTGCGGCGCCGCCAGCTGTTGAGGCCCAGGCGTTTCGAATAGCGGCTGACGCACACCGGGACGATCGGCACACCGGCCTCGACGGCCATGTGGAACGCGCCTTTCTTGAACGCCAGCAGTTGTTCGCCAGGGTTGCGTGTGCCTTCGGGGAAGATCCAGATCGAGGTGCCATCGCCCAGGATCCGCGTAGTGACCTGCAAGGCCTTGCGCGCCTGGTAGGCGTTCTTGCGGTCTACCAGGACGTTGCCGCCGAGCCAGAACAGCTGGCCGAACAGCGGGATCCAGCCCAGGCTCTTCTTGCCGATGGCCACGGTGCGCCGGGGCACCACCTGGCCGAGGATGAACAGGTCGAAATTGGACTGGTGGTTGGCGACGATGACGCAGCCCGGCGGCTGGTCCCACAGCGGGCCGACCTCGGCCTTGACCTGGATGCGCATCAGCCAGGCGGCGGGCACGCTGTAGAGGCGGGCGAACAGGCGGCTGTTATCGGGGTTGAACGGGCGGCACAGGCCGATGACCAGGCCCACCACGCCAACGAGCAAGAAATGCAGCGCCAGAAGGAGCATGCGGAGCATATAGAGCATGATACGACTCACACCAGACAGTCGCGGCGCAGTGTACGGCTGTACACTGTCCGGGGCAAACCCTGGGTGGGCAGTGCAGGCCTGCTCACGGGCAAGCCTGCTCCGATGATCGATTCGGACCTTGGGAACCGGCTTGTCGGCGAATGGGTCGGTAAGGTCAGCCGAGATGCTGCTGGTCCCGCACGATGGCCGCGTCCAGCGTATCGAGCAGCCCTTTGCGCACCTTCAGCTTGGTGTTCTTGTGGGCCAGCATGTTCAGCTTCTTCAACTCGCGAGCCGTCGCCAGGGCGACCTCCTGCAGTTGCTCGGCCGGTACCACTTTATCGAGAAAGCCGGCATCCACCGCAGCCAGGGGATCGAACACCTCGGCATTGATCACCGAACGATGGAAGGCCGAGCGACGCAGGCGGTCGCGGGCCAGCTCGATGCCGGCGTGGTGCATGGTCATGCCGATCTGCACTTCGTTCAGGCAGATCTTGTACGGCCCCTCGACCCCGATGCGGTAGTCGACCGAGAGCAGCAGGAAGGCGCCCTTGGCCACGGCATTGCCGGGGCAGGCGACGATCACCGGGAACGGGTGGGCGAGCAGGCGGCGGGCCAGGGTGGAGCCGGCGGTGACCAGGCTGATCGCTTCCTTGGGGCCGGATGTCATCACCTTGAGGTCGTAGCCGCCGGAGAGGATGCCCGGCTGGCCGGTGATGATCACCACCGCGCGCTCTTGTTCGGCGCGGTCCAGGGCGGCGTTGAAGGCCGTGATGACATCCGGCGAGATGGCGTTGACCTTGCCGTTGTTCAGGGTCAGGGTGGCGATGCCGTCTTCGGCGTGGTAGGTAATCAGCTCGCTCATGACAGAGTCCTTTGGGTGGCGTGGCGACGACGTTACCCAGCGGCGCGGGCCAGGTAAAGCGGCAAGGCTGACTGGTCGGTCAGCAGTTGCGGGCATGCCGTGCGGCATCGGGGCAGGGGCCTTGGCTGGCTGCAAAAGCGCGGGGCAGATTGGCAGCATCGCCCTGGCGCCCAGGGTTTTTTGGGCGAAGGGCTTAAGCGCATGAAAATTCTGAAAAAAATGCTTGCCAAAGGGAATGGCTTCTACTAAATTAGCGCGCCTCGACAGGCTGAACAGCTTGAAGAGATCCGGTGAAGTGTCCGAGTGGTCGAAGGAGCACGCCTGGAAAGTGTGTATACGGGAAACCGTATCAAGGGTTCAAATCCCTTCTTCACCGCCACATTCCGCAAGAAGCTCCCGCGCTGAAAAGCCCGGGGGCTTTTTGTTTTCTGGCATGGTTCAGGGCCAAGCGGGGCCTTGTGATCCTGGGGCCGCAAAGCGGCCCCGGGGCCCCTCAGAAACTCACCGACGCCGACAACCGCGCCGTACGCGGCGCCCCCTGGAACAGGTAGTTGTCCCCCAGGTAATCCCCCACATCGCGCCAGTAGCGTTTGTCGAAGACGTTGTCCACCGTCAGCCGCAGCACCGTGTCATACCCGCCGATGCGCGTGCGGTAGCGGCTGCCGATATCGAACACGGTATAACCGCCGACCTCGACATTGCCCGCCTGGCTGGCGTACTTGCTGGCGCTGTAGCGGGCGCCGCCGAGCAGTGCCAGGCCTGGGACCGGCAGGCTGTAGTCGGCCTGCAACGCGGCGCGCAGCCGGGGCACGTTGATCGCCTGGTGGCCTTCGTAGGCGTCGGTGCCGCTGTTCTGCACCCGGGCGCGGATCGCCGCGGCGCTGGCCTGGAGCTGCAGGCGCGAGGTCAGCCAGCCGCTGGCGCCCAGTTCCAGGCCGGTGTTCTTCTGCTGGCCTTGCTGCACGTAGGTGAAGGCACCGTCAGCCTCGGGGCGTGCGTACTGGTAGGCCTGGCGGATCTGGAACAGCGCGGCGCTGAAGCTCATGCCCTGCCAGTCGCGCTTGATGCCCACCTCCAGTTGGCGCGACAGGGTGGGGGCGAGGATCTGGGCCTGGTTGGTGGCGTACCAGGGGGCGGTGCCGCCCGCGGACAGGCCCTTGGAGTAGCTGGCGTACAGCGTGGTATCCGGGCGCGGCTTGTAGATCAGTGCGGCGTTGGGCAGCAGTTGGTACTTCTGGGTATGGCGACCCGCGACACCGTTCTCGTCCCAGGTCTTCTCGTCCAGGCGGACTTCGCGGGCACCGAGGACGGCCTGCCAGTGTTCGTCGAAGGTGATGCGGTCGCTGACGAACAGGCCGTACTGGCGGCTGTCCAGGCGGCGCTCGCTCGAACCGACGGGCCTGTCGGACGGCGGCAGCGCCGGGGCGCCGGTATGGATGTTGCCGGTGCCAATCCACTCGTTGTAGTACGGCCGCTGGTCGAGGGTGCGGCGTTGGGCGCTGGTGCCCAGGGTCAACTCGTGGCCCAGGCCCAGGGCCTCGAAGTGCCCGGCGAGCATGGCCTGGGCCTCGTCGACGCGCCGGGTGTCGTCCGGGCTGCGAAAGTCATAGATGTCGTAGTCGCCTTCAGGGCTGAAATGGGGCGCCCAGCCTGCTTGGCTACCCCACGCGAACGAACTGTAGTCGTCGATCACCACCTTGCTGCGCGAGGCGCTCAGGGTGGCGCTCCAGGCATCGCTGAAGCGGTACTCGAAACGCCCGCCCAGGTTCAGCGAATCGGTTTGCACCGGCTTGGCCCAATGCTGGTAGGCCAGGCGGTCGTCGGGGTCGATGCCATGGGGCACCTCGGTACCGCCGAGCAACTGGTAGCCCGGCACCGAACGTTGTTCACGGTGCTGGTATTCGGCATCCAGTTGCACGGTGGCGTTGGGGGTGATCTGCCAGTCGAAGGCCAGGGAGGCGAAATCGCGCTTGCCGTCGGCATGGTCGACATAGGAGCGGATGTCTTCGTGGGCCAGGTTGGCGCGCAGGCCGAACTGCCGTTCGCTGCCGAACCAGCCGCCCAGGTCGGTGGCCAGGTAACGTTCGCCCTGTTCGTTGCTCGAGACGCTGATGCTGCGCACATCCTCCGGACGCTTGGTCACGTAGTTGACCAGCCCGCCCGGCGCCGACACGCCGCTCTGCAACCCTGACAGCCCCTTGAGCAGTTCTACCTGTTGCTTGTTCTCCAGGGCCACGTTCTGCTCGCCGGCGATGGTCTGGCCGTTGATCCGGTAGCTGCTGGCGGCGTTGAGCTCGAAGCCGCGCACGTTGAAGTTCTCGTAGTAGCCGATGGGCGCGTAGCTCTCGCCCACCGAGGCGTCGCTTTGCAGCACCTCGCTGAGCAGGCGCACCTGGCGGTCCTGCAGCAGCGGCTGGCCGAACACGCTGACCGAGGCCGGGGTATCGAGCAGGGGCGCGGCCTGCCAGCCGCCTGCCTGGGCCTCGCGCACCTGGTAGCCGTCGTCGCCATAGCGCTCCGATACGCGCAAGGGCGCCAGGGTGACGCTGTCGTCGGCAAGGCCCTGGCCGCTGTGCAGGGCAAGGCCCAGGCCGAGCAGGCTCAGGGGCAGGCGGGGGCGAGGCGAGGTCATGCAAGGGCTCCTTGAAAGGCGGGCGGTGCGGGTGTGTCGGGCAGTGGGGCCGGCCGGTCTTTGTGCCGGTCAGGCAAAAGGGCGCCATGTTAGCAGGCACGGGTGCGCCGGGTGCCTGCATTTCGCAGGCGCCCGGCTAGTGGACGGATGGGATGGCGGCGGATTCAGCGAGCCGGTGGCCGCTGGTGCCTGCGCCAGGTGTCGTCGATCTTCGACCAGGTCTTGCCATCGGTGATGGCCATCAGCTTGCGGCCATCCTTGAAGGTGGCGACGAAGGTGGCTTCTTCTTCCTTGCCTCCCAGCCAGAGGCCGGCGAGCAGGCCGACCGGGCCCGCTACCAGGGCACCGGCCACGCCCCAGCCGAGCGTGCTGCCCAGGCTGCGGCTGGATTCCAGGCTGGCCAGCTTGAGATCCTTGATGCGCGCCAGCGAGATCCGCTCGCCGGGCGAGGGGCTGCGCGGGGTCTTGAGGGTGAGCGCTCCATTGCGATACTCGCCTTCACCTTGCAAGAAATCGCCGGATTGCACCGTGAGCCTTGTCATTGTGTCGTCCTGTCAGGGAAAGGGCTGTGGCTAGCACTTAATGAGCGCTACGGCAGCGGCCAAGTCAACGAGCAGGCGACGGAGGGTGGATGGCAGGTTGCCGCATGCTTGGGCAGGGTGTCAGTGAGGGCCTATTCGTGGGCAAGCCCGCTCCCACAGGGTGCGCGCTGCTCTTGAGACCGGCGCAAGACCTGTGGAAGCCGGCTTGCCGGCGATGGGCTGCAGGGCAGCCCAGCGCTCACGCGGCCTGGACAGCCACCTTGCGCTTGCGCTCGGCCAGCCCCCAGACCACCAGGGCCAGCGTCCCGATCGCCGCGCCGGCCACGACGATCCCCGTCCAGCCATGGCGCTGGAACAGCTGGGTCCCCAGCAGCGAGCCGAGTGCACCGCCAATGAAGTAGCAGGTGATGTACCCGGCATTGAGCCGCGTGCGCGCTTCCGGCCGTAGGACGATCACCGCGTTCTGGTTGCTGACGTGCACCAGTTGCACCGCCAGGTCGAGCAGCAGCACGCCCAGCAGCAGCGCGACCAGCGACGTCTGGGCGAAGCCCAACGGTATCCACGACAGCAGCAGGGCGACCAGGCCGACGGTGGTGCCCAACTCCCCGCGACCGCGGTCGGCCAGGCGCCCGGCCCAGTTGGCCGACAGCGCACCCGCCGCGCCGGCCAGGCCGAACAGGCCGATCACCGCGTCGGAGTAATGGTAGGGTTCGCGGGCCAGGAGAAACGCCAGTGGCGTCCAGAACAGGGCGAACAGGCTGAACGCCAGCAGGCCCAGCAGCGAACGCAGGCGCAGCACCGGCTCTTCGATGAAGAGGCGGAACACCGAGCCGATCAGCGCCGGGTACTTCAGCCCGGCATGGCTGTGGTGCTGCGGCAGGCTGCGGTACAGGGCGATGGCGGACACGGCCATCAGCACCGCGGCCAGCACGTAGATGCTGCGCCAGCCACCCAGTTCGGCCATGAAGCCAGCGGCGGTGCGGGCCAGCAGGATGCCCAGCAGCAGGCCGCTCATCAGCGTGCCCACGGCCCGGCCGCGTTGTTCCGGCGAGCTGAGCGCCGCGGCCAGCGGCACCAGGATCTGTGCCACCACCGAGAACAGTCCGGTCAAGGCGGTGCCGAGCAGTAGCCAGGGCAGGCTCGGTGCACAGGCGCTGATCACCAGGCCCAGGGCGGAGATAGCGACCATGACGACGATCAGGCGGCGCTGCTCGAACATGTCGCCCAGCGGGGCCAGCAGGAGCAGGCCGGCACCATAGCTGAGCTGGGCGGCGATGACGATGGTGCCGGCGGTGGCGGTATCCAGGCCGAACTGTTCGGCGATGCTGTGCAGCAGCGGTTGGGCGTAGTAGTTGCTGGCCACGGCCAGGCCGGTGGCGGTGGCCATCAGCAGGATCAGGGCGCGGCTCAGGGCGGGGGCGTTCATGGCAGCTCTCGGGGCGGATGGTTCAACAGGCAGGCAAGTGGCCGGCATGATAGCAACTGGCGGCGGGCTTGCCCTCAGTTAAGGCTTTCAGTTGCCATTTGGGGCCGTTTCGCAGCCCCAGCCTAGACGACCTCCACCACGATTTGCACCTGCGCCTGCCCACCCAGCACCAGGCTCACTTCGTCATCCTGCCGCTTGCCGAGCAATTGCTGCCCCAAGGGCGAGCGCGGGGTGATGACGGTCACTTGCTCCTCGCCCTCGCCAATCTTCAGCCCGGCCCCCTCGGGCCCGAGAAACAGCCGGCGCGGGTGACCAGCCTCGTCCTCCAGGGTGACCAGGTTGCTGACCTGGATCCCACGCGCCGGATCGTAGTCGCGCAGCAACAACTGCTGGTAGGCCAGCAGCGCCTGGCGGATCTCGGCGGTGCGCCGGGCCTGGCCGGTGGCCAGGTACGAGGCCTCCAGGCTGAGGGTGTCGTACTTGTTCTCGGCGATGTTCTCTTCGGCGGTGGCGGCCTCGTAGGCGGCCTGGGCTGCGCGGCGCAGCACGTCCATGTCGTGTTCGAGGGTTTCGACGATACGGGCGAGCAGGGTGGTTTTGTCCATGGTCAGTAGCAGAACTCCAGCACGTTGGCCTGGCTCTTGTCGGTGGGCGCGGTACGGTTCTGCTGCAGCCAGAACTGGCACTTGGGGTTGTTCAGGTTGCGTGGGCTGCCCTGGGCGGTTTCGGCGGCTTGCTGCATTTGCTGGCGGTGCAGGATCTGCTTGTAGCGCTCGAACATCTCGGCCTGGGCATCGGCCGGTTGCGCGGGGGCAGCCGTGGCCGGCGCGATGGCCTGGGCCAGCGGTTGCACCTGCTGCGGCCACAATTGCCAGGCCAGCCACAGGCTCAGGGCAATGGCCACGGCACCGAGCCACAGGCCGAAGGCCACGCAGAGAATGAGCTGCAGGGGCTTTAGGGTTATCTTCAGTTCGCGGCGGGGCATGGCGGCCTCCTGGCAGGGCGGGTCGTGAGTGCATTGTCGCATGGCGGGGCAGGCATTTTTCAGCAGCCCTTTCGCCGGCGAGCATTTATCCGCAGAATCCGCGGTTTTTCCGCGTAGCGAGGGGCGTGGGCATGAAAGCCACCTGGGACATCTTCTGCACGGTCGTCGACAACTACGGCGACATCGGCGTGACCTGGCGCCTGGCTCGGCAACTGGTGGCCGAGCATGGGCTGGCGGTGCGCCTGTGGGTGGATGACCTGAACGCCTTCGTGCGCCTGTGCCCGCAGGCCGAGGCTGCGGCCGAGCGGCAGTGGCAGGCCGGTGTCGAGGTACGTCGCTGGCCGGCCGAGTGGCAGCCGGCCGGCACCGCCGATGTGGTGATCGGCGCCTTCGGTTGCCGCTTGCCGGCCGACTACATCGAGGCCCTGCGCTTGCGTCCGGTGCCTGCGCTGTGGCTGAACCTGGAATACCTCAGCGCCGAGGAGTGGGTGGAGGGTTGCCATGGCCTGGCTTCGCCCCAGGCCAATGGGCTGCGCACGCTGTTCTTCTTCCCCGGCTTTACCGACAAGACCGGTGGGCTGCTGCGCGAGGCCAGGTTGCTGGCGCGGCGCCAGGCCTTCGAGGCGGACCCGGCGGCGCGCGCGACGTTTCTCGGCGGCCTGGGTGTACAGGTGGAGGAAGGCGCGCGGCTGATGTCGCTGTTCGCCTACGAGAACGGGCAACTGGGCAACTGGCTCCAGGCCCTGGCCGAGGATGGGCAGGCCACGCACCTGCTGGTGCCCGAGGGGCGCAGCCTCGCCGATGTGCGCGCCTGGCTGGGCGAACCGGGGCTGGCGGTCGGCGATGTGCGACGCCAGGGGGCGCTGACCGTGCAGATCCTGCCGTTCGTCAGCCAGGACGACTACGACCACCTGCTCTGGTGTTGCGACTTCAACGCCGTGCGCGGCGAGGACTCCTTCGTCCGCGCCCAGTGGGCGGGCCGGCCGCTGCTGTGGCACATCTACGTGCAGGAGGAGAACGCCCACTGGGAAAAGCTCGAAGCCTTCCTCGGGCTTTATCGCCAGGGCCTGTCGCAGGCGGCGGGGGATGCGCTGGTCGATCTGTGGCGTGCCTGGAACATGGACCGCGACATGGGCGAGGCCTGGCGCCGGGCCCTGGGGCACTGGCCGGAACTGCAGGCCCACGCCCGCCAATGGAGCGCCGCGCAGGCCGCTCGGCCGGACCTTGCCACGACGCTGGTACAGTTTTACCGAAATTGGCTATGATATGCGGCCTCGATTTTTATAAATCCATCCAGATTCGGATATTTCGTAATGAAAACTGGTAAAGAGCTGAAACCCGGTACCGTACTGCGGATCGACAACGACCCGTGGCTGGTCCAGAAAGCCGAATTCACCAAGTCGGGTCGCAACAGCGCGATCATGAAGACCAAGCTGAAGAACCTGCTGACCGGCTACAAGACCGAAACCGTCTACTTCGCCGACGACAAGCTGGACGACGTGATCCTGGACCGCAAGGAAGTCACCCTGTCGTTCATCAGCGGTGATGCCTACACCTTCATGGACACCACCGACTACACCATGTACGAGCTGAACGCCGAGGACATCGACGCCGTTCTGCCGTACATCGAGGAAGGCATGCAGGACGTCTGCGCGCTGACCATGTACGAAGAGAAAGTCGTATCGGTCGAACTGCCGACCACCATCAGCCGCCAGGTCACCTACACCGAGAACGCCGCGCGTGGCGATACCTCGGGCAAGGTCATGAAGCCAGCCAAGCTGGCCAACGGCACCGAACTGCAGGTTGCCGACTTCATCGAGATCGACGAGTGGATCGATATCGACACCCGCGACGGCAGCTTCAAGGGCCGTTCCAAGAAGTAATGCTTCTTGCGGTGTACGAAAAACCCGGCCTCGGCCGGGTTTTTTGTGCGCGTGGTATCGGTGTTCGGGGCTTTGCGGGCAAGCCCGCTCCTCAGACCGTCACATGCAGCCGCACGTCGACGTTGTTGCGGGTGGCGTTGGAGTACGGGCAGACCTGGTGTGCCTTTTCCACCAAATCCTCGGCATCCGCCTGGGCCAGCCCTGGCAGGTTGATGTGCAGGTCGATGTCGAGGCCGAAACCACCTGGGATCTGGCCGATGCCGACCTTGGCGGTGATCGAGCTGTCTGTCGGCAATGGCTGCTTCTGCTGGCCGGCGACGAACTTCAGTGCGCCAACGAAGCAGGCCGAGTAGCCAGCGGCGAACAGCTGCTCGGGGTTGGTGCCTTCACCGCCTGCGCCACCGAGCGCCTTGGGGGTGCTCAGCTTGACGTCCAGCTTGCCGTCGCTGGAGCGCGATGTGCCGTCGCGACCGCCGGTGGAAGTGGCTTCTGCGATGTACAGTGGAGTGACCTTTTGCATCTTGAGCCTCGCTTGTGTGCTGTGCGCCATGGCGCGGGGGTGGGTACGGGATTTAAATTATCGCGCAATTATTTTGCGCGCAAGATAAATCGTTCACCGTTCATCTGAACGGCCACTTCACAGCATAGCCCTCAGAGGTTCTTTTGCAGGCTGGCGCGCAGCTCCAGCAGGTCGGCCTGTAGCTGCTGCAGCTGTTCCACGCTGCGGCCGCTGGCTTGCAGGATGCAGTGCGGCACGCGCTTGGCGTCTTCCTGCAGGGCTCGCCCCTTGTCGGTCAACTGCACCAGCACCACCCGTTCGTCCTCGCGGCTACGGGTGCGCTTGAGCAGGCCTTCGCTCTCCAGGCGCTTGAGCAGGGGCGTGAGCGAGCCGGGGTCGGTGAGCAGGCGCTGACTGATCTCGCCCACGGTCAGGCCGTCCTGCTCCCAGAGCACGAGCATGGCCAGGTACTGCGGGTAGGTCAGGCCGAGCGCTTGCAGCAGCGGCTTGTAGACCTTGGTCATCAGCAACGAGGTGGAGTGCAGGGCGAAGCAGACCTGGTTGTCCAGCAGCAGCTCGTCGCAGGGGGCTTGGGTGTTGGCGTTCATGCAGGTCCTTGGATTGGGTCAGGTAAGAATCTAGCACGCTGATGGTTAGCGCGCTCATCATCCACGCAGTTCGCTGCGCAGGGCCAGGTCCCAGGGAGGCACCGGGCTGAAACGGCTCTTGAGGAATTCGAGCAGCAAGCGGCTGCGAGAGTTCGTTTCATGTGCAAGGCGCAGCGCATAGATGCCGCTGCTTTCCGCCGCCGGCAGGCCGCCGTCGCAGAACAGCGGCAGCAGGTCACCCCGCACCAAGTAGTCGCTGATCAGCCAGGTGGGCAGGTGGGCGATACCAAGCCCGGCCAGTGCGCCGAACAACAGGGTCTCAGCATTGTTGGCGGTCATGCGCATGCGCGACGGGCGGTACAGGCGCGTCTGGCCGTTCACCACGAAGCGCCAGGCGAACGGTGGTGCCAGGCCGTCCCAGTCCAGGCCATCGTGTTGCGGCAGCTCGCTCGGGCAGGCCGGCACGCCACGGCTGGCCAGGTAGGCGGGGCTGGCGCAGGCGATGCGCACCATGTAGGCCAAGGGGGTGGCGACCAGGCGAGTATCGGCCAGGGGGCCGGCGCGCAGCACCAGGTCCACTTCGCCGAGGTGGCTGCCGTGCAGGTCGACGAAGCTGTCGATCAGGCGCAGTTGCACGTCCAGCCCCGGGTAGGCCACCAGGAAGTCGGCGATGGCGGGCGCCAGGTGGCGGCGACCGAAGGCGGCGGGCGCGTCGATGCGGATCAGGCCTTCCGGCGCGTTGCTCAACGACACCGCCTCGGCGCGGGCCAGGCGCAGTTCCTCGACGATACGCCGGGCCCGTTCGGCGAAGGCCGTGCCTGCCGGTGTGGCGCGCACGGCGTGGGTGCTGCGCGTGAACAGGCGGCTGCCTACGGCCTGCTCCAGGTTGTCGATACGCCGCGCCACGGCCGAGGGGGTCAGTGGATGGCGGCGGGCGGCGGCGGAGAAGCTGCCGGTTTCCAGGACGTCGAGGAACAGGCTCAGTTGTTCGGTAAGGGCATCGGGGCTCATGGTTGCTCTGCTTGTGCGAAATACGCAAAGCCATTTTGCGCTGCTATGCGTTTCCCCACCAGCCCCGACTCGCTAGCATGCGCCCATTGGCAAACAGGCGGATGAGGCACTGATGATCGAGTGGTTGATGTACGTGGTCCTGGGGGCCTTCCTGGGCACGATGGGAGGCTTGTTCGGCATTGGCGGCGGGCTGATCGCCATCCCGGTGCTGGGCGTGCTGTTCGGCCTCGACCAGCAGTTGGCCCAGGGCACGGCCTTGGTGATGGTGGTGCCGAACGTGCTGTTGGCATTGTGGCGCTATCACCAGCGTAATCGCATCGAGTTGCGTCATGCGTTGCCGCTGGCGGTGTGCAGCTTCCTGTTCGCCTGGCTGGGGTCGATCTGGGCGGTGGGTATCGATGCCCAGTCCATGCGCCTGGGCTTCGTCGGTTTCCTGGTCGCGCTGGCGGTGTGGAACGTGACGCGCATGTTCCTGCCGCTGGCGCCACCGAGCAGCGAGCTGCGCTACCCCTGGCCGTGGCTGGGTGTGCTGGGCGGTTTCGCCGGCACCATGGGCGGCCTGTTCGGCGTGGGTGGGGCGGTGGTCGCCACGCCGATCCTCACCAGCGTGTTCGGCACCACCCAGGTAGTGGCGCAAGGGCTGTCCCTGGCCCTGGCCGCGCCCAGCACCCTGGTGACGCTGGTGACCTATGGCGTGCACCACAGCGTTGCCTGGCCGGTGGGCATACCGCTGGCGGTGGGCGGCCTGCTCAGCATCAGCTGGGGCGTGCGGCTGGCCCATGCCCTGCCGGAGAAGGTCTTGCGCTCGCTGTTCTGCCTGTTCCTGGTGCTCTGTGCGGTGATGCTGGGGGTGGAGGGGTGAAGCGGCAAGCTCCCAGCTTGCCGCTGGTTCAGGGCGCAAACCCTTCGATGATGTAGCCGGCCATGCAGTCGGTGATCGGCGACTGGTGTTGGGTGTTGCGCAGCAGCATGACGTTGGCCAGGGGTAGCTGTGGCAGGCCTTCGTTCTCGCCGAGGATGCGCAGGTTGCCGCTGATCAGGCTTTGCAGTTGCGCGGTGACCGCAAGGCCGGCCGTGACGATGGCGAACAGCGCCGCCAGGCTCGGGCTGGTGTAGGCGATGCGGTAGTCGACGCCCTGGGCCTGCAGGGCATTGCACGCCCAGGCGCGGCAGAAGCAGTCGCTGTTGAACAAGGCCAGCGGTATCGGGCGCTGCTCCTGGGGGCAGAAGCCCTCGGCTGCCGCCCAGACCAGGCGCTCTTGGCGCAGCAACTCGCCGATCTCGTTGCCGGGCTCGCGGGTGACGATGGTCAGGTCCAGGTCCTGGCGCAGCATCAGTTGCTTCGACGAGTCGCAATGCACCTCCACCTGGATCAGCGGGTAGGCCTGGGCGAAGCTCGACAGGATCGTCGGCAGGAAGCGCATGGCGTAGTCGTCCGGGGTGCCGATGCGCACCACGCCGACCATGTGCGGCATGCGCAGGGTGTTGAACACCTCGCCCTGCAGCTTGAGGATGCGCCGGGCATAGCCGAGCAGCACCTGGCCCTCGGCGGTCAGACGCACCTGGCGGCCGTCGCGCTCGAACAGCTGGCGCTGCAGGATGTCTTCCTCCAGGCGTTTCATCTGCATGCTCACGGCGGATTGGGTGCGGTTGACCACCTCGCCGGCGCGGGTGAAACCGCCTTGCTCGGCGATGGCGACGAAGGTGCGCAGCACGTCCGAATCCAGGCTCTGGTACTGGGACATTGCATCAATCTCCGAGATGCATGGCATCAGAAACATTCGTTGGATTGATCTTAGGCCTGGCAGGAGACTGAAGCCATCTACACGGAGGGCTTCGCGATGAAAGGTCAAATCACCACCCTGTATGGCAAACCGTCCTTTTCCTTCGTGGGGGTAGTAGGGCGTGGGCTGCTGGCGCGGATTGCCCGCTGGCACCAGCTGTATCGCCAGCGGCGCGAGCTGGCCAGCCTGAGCGATGCGACGCTGGAGGACCTGGGGTTGAGCCGGGCGGATATCCTGCGGGAATCTGAGCGGCCGTTCTGGGATGATCCGTTGCGCAAGTGAGGATAGGAGGCATTGCCCCAATGCCAGTCAGCTAGACGGCATTGGGGCGCGAAGCGGCCCCTTAGCGGCGCACCTGCTTGAGCGTCTCGGCGATCAGGAAGGCCAGCTCCAGCGACTGGTCCGCATTCAGCCGTGGATCGCAATGGGTGTGGTAGCGGTCGGACAACCCATCCTCGGTGATCGGCCGGGCGCCGCCGATGCACTCGGTGACGTTCTGCCCGGTCATCTCGATATGAATCCCCCCGGCATGGCTGCCTTCGGCCTGGTGCACCTGGAAGAATTGCCGGACCTCGTCGAGGATCTGCGCGAAATCCCGGGTCTTGTAGCCGCTGCTGGCCTTGATGGTATTGCCGTGCATCGGGTCTGAGCTCCACAGCACCTTGCGCCCCTCGCGCTCGACGGTGCGGATCAACCCCGGCAGGTGCTCGCCGACCTTGCCGGCGCCCATGCGCACGATCAGGTTGAGGCGGCCCGGGTCGTTGTCCGGGTTGAGGATGTCGATCAGGCGGATCAGCTCGTCCGGGTCCATGCTCGGGCCGACCTTGACCCCGATCGGATTGTGCACTCCCCGCAGGAACTCCACGTGCGCGCCGTCCAGCTGGCGGGTGCGGTCGCCGATCCACAGCATGTGCGCCGAGCAGTCGTAGTCGTCGCCGGTCAGGCTGTCGCGGCGCACGAAGGCTTCCTCGTAGTTGAGCAGCAGCGCTTCGTGGGCGGTGAAGAAGCTGGTCTCGCGCAGTTGCGGTGCGCCGTCCAGGCCGCAGGCGCGCATGAACGCCAGGGTCTCGTCGATACGGCCAGCCAACTGGTGGTATTTCTCGGCCAGGGCCGAGTTGGCGATGAAGTCCAGGTTCCACTTGTGCACCTGGTGCAGGTCGGCGAAACCGCCCTGGGCGAAGGCGCGCAGCAGGTTGAGGCTGGCGGTGGCCTGGTGGTAGGCCTGCAGCAGCCGCTCCGGGTCCGGCACGCGGCTGTGCTCGTCGAAGCCGATGCCGTTGACGATGTCGCCACGGTAGGCGGGCAGGGTCACCTGGCCGATGGTCTCGTCGCCCGAGGAGCGCGGCTTGGCGAACTGGCCGGCCATGCGCCCGACCTTGACCACCGGGCAGCCGGCGGCGAAGGTCATGACGATGGCCATCTGCAGCAGCACCTTGAAGGTGTCGCGGATCTTCGCTGCGGAGAACTCGGCGAAGCTCTCGGCGCAGTCGCCGCCTTGCAGCAGGAACGCCCGGCCTTCGGTGACCTCGGCGAACTGCCGGCGCAGCTCACGGGCCTCGCCGGCGAACACCAGCGGCGGGTAGCTCGCCAGGGTCTGCTCGACCTTGAGCAGGTGCGCGGCGTCGGGGTAGGTCGGTTGCTGCTGGATCGGCAGGGTGCGCCAGCTGTCGGGGCTCCAGGGTCGGTTCATCACGGGCTCGATATCGTGGGTAGGCTGCCTGTCATGGTATCAGCTGGCGCTGCGCTTGTTGCACCGAGGGCATTGACGGACAATGCGCGTTTTGCATGGGGCAGGTGGCGAGCAATGACGACGGAGCGGGAAGAGCGGCTGCTGGCCCGGGTCGAGGATGCCTTCGGCGTCATCAGCGTGTACGAGGTGGAGGACTATCGCTTCCTCGAGTTCGGCGACGCCATCGAGCAGAGCTGCACCTTCACCGCCGACCCGAGCTGGCTGGAATACGACTACACCCGCGCCATGCTGGTCGGCGCGCTGTGCCACGGGCAGCCGGAGAGCGCGCTGTTCCTGGGCCTTGGCGCCGGTACCCTGACCCAGGCCTGTCTGAAGTTCCTGCCCCTGGAAGATGTCGAGGCGATCGAGCTGCGCCCGGATGTGCCGCGCCTGGCCATGGAGTTCATGGGCTTGGACGATGACCCGCGCCTGTACGTGCGGGTGGGCGATGCCATCGAGTTGCTGCCCAGCGCGGAGAAGGCCGACCTGATCTTCGTCGACCTCTACACCGACCATGGGCCGGGTGTCGGCCACCTGGCCTGGGGGTTTTTGGAGAACTGCCAGAGGCAGCTCAACCCGGGCGGCTGGCTGGTGATCAACCAATGGGCCGGCGACGACGGCAAGCCGCTCGGCGCGGCATTGCTGCGCGGGTTGTACCACCGGCACTACTGGGAGCTGCCGGTGAAGGAGGGCAACGTGATCCTGCTGGTGCCGGCGGACCTGGAGCAGGCGGTGGACCTTGATGGTATCCGTGCCCGTGCCGAGGCGCTGGCGCCGCGCCTGGGGTATTCGCTGGATTACCTGATCCGGGAAATCCGGGCTGCGACCTGACGGGCAGGGAAACGATTCAGCCTGTGCGGGCAGATGGCCGAATGCTGGCCTGTGCCCTTGAAAAAAATCTGACGGCCCGGCGCGAATTCGGGTATAGTACGCGCCGGTCTTTTAGCGGACCCTAAAATCAGGTGGTGCAAATCCTCCGAGTCCAGCTTCGGCTGCGCGTCCGCTAGGCGGACCTCCCCAAGACGTTCCTTTTTCAATCGTTTTCGCAAATCCCCGCCGCCAAAGCTGCCTGGGTGACCCTCGGGTCTTTCAAGGCATGTGCAGCTTTGGAGCATGGGTCTTTGCGGATGCACCTAGAGGCAGACCCATGACCCAGGAAACCGGCGGATTCGCCGCTCTCGATCTTCATCCGAACATCGTTGCCGCCGTGCTGGCTACCGGCTATGAAGAGCCATCGGCCATCCAGCAACAATCGATCCCGATCATCCTCGCCGGTCACGACATGATCGGCCAGGCGCAGACCGGCACCGGCAAGACCGCTGCCTTCGCCCTGCCGATCCTCAACCGCATCGATGTGAGCAAGCGCGAACCGCAAGCCCTGATCCTGGCGCCGACCCGTGAGTTGGCGCTGCAAGTAGCCACCGCCTTCGAAACCTACGCCAAGCAGATGCCGGGCGTGAACGTGGTGGCCGTGTATGGTGGTGCCCCGATGGGCCCACAGCTGCGTGCCATTCGCAACGGCGCGCAGATCGTCGTGGCCACCCCGGGCCGCCTGTGCGACCACCTGCGCCGCGACGAGAAAGTCCTCTCCACCGTCCAGTACCTGGTGCTCGACGAAGCCGACGAGATGCTCAAGCTCGGCTTCATGGACGACCTCGAAGTGATCTTCGACGCCATCCCCGCGTCGCGCCAGACCGTGCTGTTCTCCGCCACCCTGCCATCGTCGATCCGTTCGATCGCCGAGCGTCACCTGCGCGAGCCGAAGCACGTCAAGATCCAGAGCAAGACCCAGACCGTCACCGCGATCGACCAGGCCCACCTGATGGTCCACGCCGACCAGAAGATCCCGGCCGTGCTGCGTCTGCTGGAAGTGGAGGAGTTCGACGCGCTGATCGCCTTCGTGCGCACCAAGCAGGCCACCCTGGACCTGGCTGCCGCGCTGGAAGCCAAGGGCTACAAGGCCGCTGCGCTGAACGGCGACATCGCCCAGAACCAGCGTGAGCGGGTGATCGACTCGCTCAAGGATGGCCGCCTGGACATCGTCGTCGCCACCGACGTCGCCGCCCGAGGCCTGGACGTACCGCGCATCACCCACGTGTTCAACGTCGACATGCCGTACGACCCGGAGTCCTACGTCCACCGTATCGGCCGTACCGGCCGTGCCGGTCGCGATGGCCGCGCGCTGCTGCTGGTCACCCCGCGTGAGCGGCGCATGCTGCAGGTCATCGAGCGTGTGACCGGACAGAAGGTCGCCGAAGCCCGCCTGCCGAACCCGCAGGCCGTGCTCGATGCGCGTATCAAGAAGCTGACCGCGAGCCTGGCGCCGCTGGTGGCCGAATCGGAAGCCAGCCATGGCGAGCTGTTCGACCGCCTGACCGCCGACCTCGGCTGCACCCCGCGTGCCCTGGCCGCGGCCCTGCTGCGCAAGGCCACCAACGGCCAGGCGCTGGACCTGGCCTCGGTGGAGCGCGAGCAGCCGCTGGTGCCGACCTACACCCCGCGTGAGCGTGGTGAGCGCAGCGAGCGTGGCGACCGCGAGCGTCGTGCGCCGATGCCGCTGCCGGAAGGCCGCGTGCGTTGCCGTACCGCCCTGGGGGCCCGTGACGGCATCGCCGCCAAGAACCTGCTGGGCGCGATCCTCAACGAAGGTGGCCTGGCCCGCGATGCCATCGGCCGCATCCAGGTGCGCGACAGCTTCAGCCTGATCGAGCTGCCCGAGGAAGGCCTGGAGCGCCTGCTGTCCAAGCTCAAGGACACCCGCGTGGCCGGCAAGCAGCTGAAGCTGCGCCGCTACCGCGAGGATTGATCCTGGCGCAATGAAAAAATCCCCGGCTCAGGCTGGGGATTTTTTTGTCTGCTCGGTAGGGGCAAGCGTTAATGCTGGGGCCGCTGCACTGTCGCAGCAGGCCTTCAGCCGAACCGATAGATATCCATCCCCAGCGCCCCCAGGGTGAAGCCCTGGTGCACCAGGCCGAACGTGCCGCCAGCCCCGAGGGCGAAGAACAGCGGCAGCAGGTGTTCGTCGCTGGGATGGTTGCGCTCCGCGAACGGTGCCTGCCGCCGATAGTCGAGCAGCGCCGCCTGGTCATCCTCGCCCAACCGCTCGACCACCCAATCACGGAACGCCAGCGCCCAGGGCTCGACGGCATCCGGCCCGGCATGCCAGTCCAGCTCGCCCAGGTTGTGGGTGATGCTGCCGGAGCCGACCAGCAGGATGCCTTCCTCGCGCAATGCCGAAAGCGCCCGGCCAACCCGCAGTTGCAACGCCGGGCCGAGCTGGCTGGGCAGCGATACCTGGATCACCGGGATGCTGGCGTCCGGGTACATCAGCGACAGCGGCACCCAGGCACCATGGTCGAACGGCCGCTCAGGGTCGAGCTGGGCGGGCAGGCCGGCAGCTTCCAGCCGCTCACTGACCTGCCGGGCCAGCAAGGGATCGCCCGGGGCAGGGTATTGCACGGCATACAACGCTGCGGGGAAGCCACGGAAATCGTGCCAGGTCTGTGGTCGTGCATGGCCTGTCACCCGTAGCGCCTGGCTTTCCCAGTGCGCCGAGACCACGACGATCGCCTTCGGCCGTGGCAGGGCGTTGGCCAGCGCGGCCAGGGCCGGTCCGCTGGCACCGGGTTGCAGGGCGAGCATGGGCGATCCGTGGGAAATGAACAGGCTGGGCAGCATGGTGTGCTCCTGGCGGTTAAGATGAGGTCATCTTCGATCAGATACCGATCGAGATCCAATATAAGTTTTCCGGGTATTTCATCGAAAAAGCGGGAGGGAACATGGAGCCAGCGTTCTGGCACAAGCGGTGGGCAGACAACCAGATCGGCTTCCACCAGGCGCAGGTCAATTCCTGCCTGCAAGCCCACTGGCCCGTGCTGGGGCTGGCGCCGGGCAGTCGCGTGCTGGTGCCGCTGTGCGGCAAGACCCTGGACCTGGCCTGGCTAGCCGGCCAGGGGCACCGGGTGCTGGGCGTGGAGCTGTCGCGGCGGGCGGTGGAGGCGTTTTTCCATGAGCATGGCCTGACGCCGGAAATCAGGGTGCAGGGGGATTTCGAAGCCTGGCGCAGCGGCGATGTGGAGTTGTGGTGCGGGGATTTCTTCGCCTTGCGGGCCGAGGACCTGGCCGACTGCGTCGGTGTGTATGACCGCGCGGCCTTGATTGCACTGCCGCCGAGCATGCGTGAGCGCTACATGGCGTTGCTGTCGGCGTTGTTGCCGGCTGCCTGCAAGGGGCTGTTGGTGACGCTCGACTATGACCAGGCGCGGCTCGACGGGCCGCCGTTTTCCGTAGCGGATGATGAAGTGCGGCGAGGGTTCGCGGGGTGGCGAGTGGAACTGCTGGATGAGCAGGAGGTGCTCCGGGACAGCCCGAAGTTCATCCAGGCTGGAGTGCCGAGCCTGGTCGAGCGGGCCTACCTGTTGCAGCGGTGAGGGGGCATCTTGGGGCGCGAAGCGGCCCCAGTTCGCAAGAAAAAGGGCGACCGAAGTCGCCCTTTTTTGTTCCAGCCGGATCAACCGCGACGGCGCAGGGCCTCGATACGGTCTTCCAGCGGCGGGTGGCTCATCAGCAGGCCGGCCAGGCCGTGCTTGAGGCCGCCGTTGATGCCGAACGCCTTCAGGGTGTCGGGCATGTGCACCGGCATGCCTTGTTCCACGCGCAGGCGCTGCAGTGCGCCGATCATCGCGCCGGTGCCGGCCAGCTGGGCGCCGGCTTCGTCGGCGCGGTACTCGCGGCGGCGCGAGAACCACATGACGATGATGCTGGCGAGGATGCCCAGGACCAGCTCGGCGACGATGGTCGCCACGTAGTAGGCAATGCCCTGGCCTTCTTCGTTCTTGAAGATGACCTTGTCGACGAAGTTGCCGATGATGCGCGCGAAGAACATCACGAAGGTGTTCACCACGCCCTGCACCAGCGCCAGGGTGACCATGTCGCCGTTGGCCACGTGGCCGATCTCGTGGGCCAGCACGGCACGCACTTCATCGGGCGAGAAGCGCTCGAGCAGGCCTTGGGACACCGCCACCAGGGCATCGTTGCGGTTCCAGCCGGTGGCGAAGGCATTGGCCTCGTAGGCCGGGAAGATACCCACCTCGGGCATCTTGATGCCGGCCTCGCGGGACAGCTCCTCGACGGTCTGCAGCAGCCACTGTTCATGGCGCGTGCGCGGCTGGGTGATGATCTGGGTGCCGGTGGTCATCTTGGCCATCCACTTGGAGATGAACAGCGAGACCAGGGAGCCGGCGAAACCGAACACGGCGCAGAAGACCAGCAGTTGGTTGAGATTGAGGTCAACCCCGTTGGCCGCCATGAACCCGTTGAAGCCGAACAGGCTCAGGGTAATGCTTGCAACCAGCACCACCGCGAGGTTGGTGGCTACAAACAACAAGATGCGCATCATGGTTGTTACGTTCTCCTGACGGACGAAAATGTCGCTTACTGCGGGCTATATAAGGGGCGGGTCCCGGCGATTCAACCGGTTGACTATTTCAAACTGTGTACCGGGGGAGTATGACAGAGGATTCTGAGAAGCCTCGAAGATAGAGCGTTGCAGGATGTAAGGAATATCCCATCCGGACGGGTGCAAGCGGGGACGCTGCGCGCTCCATTCGCGGCGCGCCGGTGTGCAGCTCCCACATCGCCCTGCAAGCCGCACCATTTGTGATCGACTCGGACCCTGTGGGAGCCGGCTTGCCGGCGATGGGCTGCACCGCAGCCCCCATGGCACTCGAACTTACTGCTGATAGCTACGCAGGAAATTGCCGATCCGCCCGATCGCCTGCTCCAGGTCATCCACCCGTGGCAAGGTGACCACGCGGAAGTGGTCCGGCCACGGCCAGTTGAACGCCGTGCCCTGGACGATCAGCAGTTTCTCCGAGAGCAGCAGGTCGAGGACGAACTTCTCGTCGTTGTGGATCGGGCAGACCTTCGGGTCGATCTTCGCAAACGCGTACAGCGCGCCCATCGGCTTGACGCAGCTCACCCCGGGGATGGCGTTGAGCAATTCGTAGGTGCGGTTGCGCTGCTCGAGCAGGCGGCCCGGCGGCAGCACCAGGTCGTTGATGCTCTGGTAGCCGCCCAGGGCGGTCTGGATCGCGTGCTGCGCCGGCACGTTGGCGCACAGGCGCATATTGGCCAGCATGTCGATGCCTTCGATGTAGCCCTGGGCATGCTGCTTGGGCCCGGAGATGATCAGCCAGCCGGAGCGGAAGCCCGCCACCCGGTACGACTTGGACAGGCCGTTGAAGGTCAGGCACAGCAGGTCCGGGGCCAGCGAGGCGGTGCTGATGTGCACGGCTTCGTCGTAGAGGATCTTGTCGTAGATCTCGTCGGAGAACACCACCAGGTTGTGCTGGCGCGCCAGCTCCAGCATGCCCAGCAGCAGTTCGCGCGAATACACGGCGCCAGTCGGGTTGTTCGGGTTGATGATCACCAGGGCCCTGGTGTTCGGGGTGATCTTGGCCTTGATGTCTTCAAGGTCGGGGAACCAGTCGGCCTGCTCGTCGCACAGGTAGTGCACCGGCTTGCCGCCGGCCAGGCTCACGGCGGCGGTCCACAGTGGGTAGTCCGGCGCCGGGATCAGCACTTCGTCGCCATTGTTGAGCAGCGCTTGCATCGACATCACGATCAGTTCGGAGACGCCGTTGCCCAGGTAGATGTCCTCGATGCCGACACCTTCGATCTGCTTCTGCTGGCAGTACTGCATGACCGCCTTGCGCGCGCTGAACAGGCCCTTGGAGTCGCTGTAGCCCTGGGCGGTGGGCAGGTTGCGGATCACGTCCTGGAGGATCTCGTCCGGCGCCTCGAAACCAAAGGGCGCCGGGTTGCCGATGTTCAGCTTGAGGATGCGATGGCCTTCCTCTTCCAGGCGTTTGGCGTGCTTGAGCACTGGGCCGCGAATGTCGTAGCAGACATTGGCGAGCTTGTTCGATTTGCTGAACTGCATGATGTGATCCCGATTGAGAAGTCGCGGCGCGCCGCCGTCAAAAGGTTTGAAAAGGGCGAGGCGCGTGCCAGACTGGCTGGCACAACAAGCCGACTAATATACGTGCCACCGGCGCCATAAATAAAGACGGCGCACGGTGAAATTCAGCCTGCCGAGGTTCACCCATGCAAAAGATCGAGAAAACCCTGGAGCAGTGGCGCGAGATGCTCGATCCCGCCCAGTACCAGGTGTGTCGCCTGAAGGGCACCGAACGGCCGTTCAGCGGCAAGTACAACAGCGAGCGCCGCGACGGCATCTACCATTGCATCTGCTGCGATCTGCCGCTGTTCGACTCACGCACCAAGTTCGACGCCGGCTGCGGTTGGCCGAGCTTCTACGAGCCGATCGAGGAGGGCGCGATGATCGAGGTACGCGACACCTCCCACGGCATGATCCGTACCGAGGTCACCTGCGCCCGTTGCGATGCCCACCTGGGCCACGTGTTTCCCGACGGCCCGCCACCGACCGGCCTGCGCTACTGCATCAACTCGGTGTGCCTGGACCTCAAGCCGCGTGACTGACCGGAGAACCGACATGGCCGATTCCCTGCTGGACATTCCCTGCGTCACCCTGGGCGGCGAGCACAAGCGGCTGGGCGACTTCCAGGCCAAGGCGCTGCTGGTGGTCAATACCGCCAGCCAGTGTGGCTTCACGCCCCAGTACAAGGGCCTGGAACAGCTGTGGCAGCTCTACCGCGAGCGCGGGCTGGTGGTGCTGGGTTTTCCCTGCAACCAGTTCGGCAAGCAGGAGCCGGGCGATGCCCGGGAGATCGCCCAGTTCTGCGAGCGCAACTTCGGCGTGAGCTTTCCGCTGTTTCGCAAGATCGAGGTCAACGGCCCTGGCGCTCACCCGTTGTTCGTCGAACTGAAGCAACGCGCGCCTGGCGTGCTCGGCACCCAGCGCATCAAGTGGAACTTCACCAAGTTCTTGGTCGATCCGGCCAGCGGCAAGGTCACCCGCTATTCCCCGAGCACCAAGCCCGAGGCGCTCAAGGCAGCGGTGGAGGCCTTGCTCAGCCGCTGATCGGCACCCAGTGGTCGATCAGCGCCAGCAGCTCCTCGCGGCGAAACGGCTTGGCCAGGTAGTCGTCCATGCCCGCGGCCCGGCAGCGTTCGCGCTCCTCGGGCATGGCGTTGGCCGTCAGGGCGACGATGGGCAGTTGTGACCAGCGCCCGTCCTGGCGAATCCGTCGGCTGGCTTCGTAGCCGTCCATCACCGGCATGTTGCAGTCCATCAGCACCATGTCCACGGCCTCCCGTTCCAGTTGCTCCAGGGCTTCGGCGCCCTGGGTGGCGAGCAGCACCTCGCAGCCGAGCTTGGCCAGCATGCCCTTGGCCACCAGTTGGTTGACCGGGTTGTCTTCCACCAGCAGGATGCGCGCCCGCTGTCGTTGGGCCTTGGCCTGTGCGCCGCCCTGCGGGGTGTCGGCCTCGCCACCTTGCAGGGTGCGCCGCAGGGTCTGGTACAGGGCCTTGCGCGCCAGGGGGCGGGCCAGTTGCAGCAGTGGCGCCAGGCCTGTGGCCGCTTCGCCGTGCAGGAAGCTGCCATAGGCGGTCACCAGCAGGATGGGGGCCTTGAAGCCAGGGCGTAGCGCGAGCGGATGTTCCCGGTTGTCGGTGATCAGCAGGTCGGGCGCCGTAATCTGCACCTCGGCCAGGTCGTCCAGCCGTCGGTAGTCGAGCCCCCAGCCGGGCAACAGGGCCTGTAGCAGCTCCGCCAGGCCACTGGTGGCGTTGCACAGGGCGACGACACGCCCCTGCAACGGTGCCGGGGCCATGGCCTCGGTATGGGCGGGCAGGGGCAGGTCGGCGCTGAAGCGGCTGCCGAAGCCCGCCTCGGAGTGGATGTACAGGTGCCCATGCATGACCTTGCACAGGTTGTGGGTCAAGGTCAGGCCCAGCCCGGTACCGCCGTACTGGCGGGTGATGCCGGCGCCGGCCTGGGTGAAGGGCTGGAAGATCCGCGCCTGGGCCTGTTCGGGAATGCCGATGCCGGTGTCGCGCACCTCCAGGCGCACACCACCGACGATCGTGCCCAGGCGCACGTCGACACGGCCGAAGCGGGTGAACTTGAGCGCATTGGACAGCAGGTTGCTGACGATCTGCCGAACCCGGGTGGGGTCGCCCAGCACCCTGCTGGGGAAGTCGCTGGCCACCAGGCAGGTCAGCTCGACATGCGCCGCGGCATTCTGCGACAGCAGGTTGGCGGTGTCCTCGACCATGGCGCCCATGTCGAAGGGGATACGCTCGAGTTCCAGTTGGCCGGCATCGAACTTGGACAGGTCGAGGATATCGTTGAGCAGCTCGACCAGCACCTTGCCCGAATCATGGGCGATCGACAGCTGTTGGCGTTGTTCTGCGGCCAGCGGGCTGTCCAGGGCCAGGGCGATCATGCCGAGCATGCCGTTGAGCGGGGTACGGATCTCGTGGCTCATGTTGGCCAGGAAGGCGGCCCGCGCCTGGGCCATGTCCAGGGCGCGTCGGCGGGCTTGCTCCAGCTCCTGGTTGGACTGGCTCAGGCGCTCGTTGCTGGCCTTGAGCTCGTCGGTGCGGGCCGAGACGATGTCTTCCAGCTCGTTGAGGTACTGGGTCAGGCGGTTCTCGGCGTTGCGCCGCTGCTGGATCTCGGTGGCCATGCTGACGAATTGCTGGTTGGCCACTTTGACCAGCACGCCGATCTCGTCGTGCTCGTGGCCGTGGGGGCATTCCAGGCGGGCCTGCTGCGGTTGGCGCGGGTCGCTGCTGCTCAGGGCGCCGATCACCGTGACCAGCGGCCTGGTCAGCATCATGTAGAACAGCGCCAGGAGGATACCGGCCAATACCAGGCTGCGGGTGAAGCCGTTGACCAGGGTGACCCCGGCGCGGTCGAGGAAACGGCTGCCGAAGGCGTAGGTGTCGACATCCAGGTACAGCGTGCCCAGGTACTCGTGGGGCATGTGGGCGAAGAACAGGCGCTCCTGGAACAGGCGTTGCTCGCCGAACAGGAAGTCGCTCAACGGGCGGTAGCGGTCTTCCACGCGCGGGCGCTGGACATCGGCCAGCACGGTGTCGTTGTTGTCGATCAGCCGGGCGCGGATCACCGTCGGTGCCTGCAGAAGGCCCCGGGTCAGTTCCTGGGCCAGTTCGGCGTCGATGTTGTAGGCCACGCGTGAGGCCGGATCACGGCTGATTTGCAGCAGCGCTTGCACTTCGCGGTTGATGGAGGCGTCTTCGCTGGCATAATCGATGCCGATCTGGATGAGACTGAGCAATGTTCCCAGGATGAAGCCGACCAGGACTGTCAACCGGGCTTGCTTGTATGACAGGCGATTGGTGAACTTGATATCCATGAGTCCCGAGCCGGTTTCATGTCCCTTGCGCTGCGCAAGCATAGCCGATCAGCCTCGGCTGCTGGCGGGTCTGTCTGTTCATTTCAGTTGATGGCTTAGAGGGGGCCGCCTGACGGCCCCGAAAAAACTGAAATCTGTCTGCTAGGAGTCGTCATGGACGCTCGCTTGAATGCTTTCCTGGAACGCGCCGAATCGGTACTGGCGCGCCTCGAACCCCTGTTGCCCGCGCCCCGCCCGGACATCGACTGGAGCACCACCCTGGCTGCGCGCTGGCAGCGCGATGGCCGCAGCGGCTACCTGATGCCGCTTCAGGTCAGCCTGGACATCCGCCTGGACGACCTGATCGGCGTCGACCAGCAGCGCGAGCAACTGGGCCGCAACACCCGGCAGTTCATCGATGGCATGCCGGCCAACCACGCCCTGCTGTGGGGCTCGCGCGGCACCGGCAAGTCGTCGCTGGTGCGTGCCCTGTTGGCCGAGCACGCAGGCCGGGGCCTGCGCCTGATCGAGATCGAGCGTGACCACCTGGCCGACCTGCCGCGGGTGGTCGAGCAACTGCAGAAGCTGCCTCAACGTTTCGTCCTGTTCTGCGACGACCTGTCGTTCGAAGCGGGGGAGGGCGACTACCGGGTGCTCAAGAGCGTGCTCGACGGTTCGCTGGAGCAGGCCCCGGACAACGTGCTGTTGTACGCCACTTCCAACCGCCGCCACCTGGTGCCGGAGAAGCAGAGCGACAACGAGAACTGGAAGATGATCGACGGCGAACTGCACCCCAGCGAGGCGGTGGAAGACAAGATCGCCCTGTCCGACCGTTTCGGCCTGTGGCTGTCGTTCTACCCGTTCACCCAGGAGCATTTCCTCAACGTGGTCGAGCACTGGATCGGCCAGTTGGCCCAGGCGGCCGGGCTCACCTGGCAGCGCGACGAGGCGCTGGACAAACTCGCCGTGCGCTGGGCCACCGGCCGTGGCAACCGTAATGGCCGTTGTGCCTATCAGTTCGCCCGCTACTGGGTCGGACTGCAATTGCTGGAGCAGAAACAATGATCGATCTCAATGCCAGTGGCAGCGGCCTCGATGGCTACGACCTGCTGGCCGCGCAAGTACAGGCGCTGTTTGCCGACGAGCGCGATTTCATCGCCAACGCCGCGCAGTTCTCGGCCTTCCTGTTCAACCAGGTGGAGGACTTGAACTGGGCTGGCTTCTACCTCAACCGCGACGAGCAGTTGGTGCTCGGGCCGTTCCAGGGCCAGGTGGCCTGCGTGCGCATTCCGTTCGGCAAGGGGGTGTGCGGTGCCGCGGCGGCTTCGCGGCAGACCCAGCGGGTCGAGGATGTGCATGCCTTCCCAGGGCATATCGCTTGCGACAGCGCCTCCAACAGCGAATTGGTGATTCCGCTGGTGAAGGCGGGCCGGTTGATTGGCGTGCTGGACCTGGACAGCCCGAAGCTGGCGCGCTTCAGCGAGGCGGATCAGTTGGGGCTGGAGCGCTTGGCGGCGATCTTCCTCGAGTTGACCGACTGCCGATAAAAGAAAAGGGCCGATGATGATGGTAATGCTGTTCACTTAAGCAATTGGGGCCGCCTTGCGGCCCTTCGCGGGCAAGCCCGCTCCCACAAGTACGCTGCAAACCTCAAGGAAATCACCATACAGTGGGAGCGGGGGTTCCCCCGAAAGGCTGCAAAGCAGCCCCAAAAGAAGTCACAAAACACATAATTTAAAAACA
>NZ_JBCGFQ010000047.1:0-41059 GCF_040984075.1 Pseudomonas sp. I2 | reverse complement strand
CGCCCCGAGCACCTCGGCCAGGCCCGCGGCGGCCATGGCGCAGGCCGAACCGACCTCGCCCTGGCAACCGACTTCGGCGCCGGAGATCGAGGCGTTCTTCTTGCACAGGATGCCCACCGCCGCCGCGCCGAGGAAGAACTCCACCACGTTGGATTCGTCCACCGCATCGGAGAAGCGCATGTAGTAGTGCAACACCGCCGGGATGATGCCGGCCGCGCCATTGGTGGGCGCGGTGACCATGCGCCCGCCGGCGGCGTTCTCTTCGTTGACCGCCAGGGCGAACAGGTTGACCCACTCCATGGCACTCATGGTCGAGCCGATCACGTTGGGCTTGCCCAGCTCCTGCAGGCTGCGGTGCAGCTTGGCCGCGCGCCGGCGCACATTGAGCCCGCCGGGCAGCGTACCCTCGTACTTGAGGCCGTTGTTCACGCATTCCTGCATGGCGTGCCAGAGCTTGAGCAGGCCGGCGCGGATCTCTTGCTCGCTGCGCCAGGCCTTTTCGTTCTCCATCATCAATTGCGACACGCGCATGTCGTTTTGCTTGCACAGCCGCAGCAGCTCGGCGGCACTGTTGAAATCGTAGGGCAGCACCGTCTGGTCGGCATCCAGCACGCCGCTGGCGGCCTGGGCGGCATCGACCACGAAGCCGCCGCCGACCGAGTAGTAAGTGTCACGGTGCAGCTCGCCCTGCTCGCCTTCGGCGACCAGGGTCATGGCGTTCGGGTGATAGGGCAGGTTCTCGTCGAGCAGCAGCATGTCGCGGGCCCAGACGAACGCGATGGGCAGGCGGCCATCCAGCAGCAGCGTGCTGGTTTCGCGCAGCTCGGCGATACGCGGGGCGATCACCGTGGGGTCGATGGCGTCGGGCCATTCGCCCATCAGGCCCATGATAGTGGCGTTGTCGGTGCCGTGGCCGATGCCGGTGGCCGACAGCGAGCCGTACAGCCGCACCTCGACCCGCCTTACCCGCTCCAGCTCGCCGCGCTCGCGCAGGCCCTGGACGAACAGGGCGGCGGCGCGCATGGGGCCGACGGTGTGGGAGCTGGAAGGCCCGACACCGATCTTGAACAGGTCGAACACGCTGATGGCCATTGTCGAATCACCTCTTGATGGGCTTGTCTCCCCACGCCAGGCGTGAGGTCGCACAGCTGCTAGGCTGAACGCCGTGAATGCTCGCATCATCGGGCTTTTGCCCCACCTCCCGGCGTCTGCAACCGACGCCATTTTGTCCGGCAGCGCCGCCCTGGCCCGGTCACCGACCGACGCTTCCAGGCGCTCGGATGACGCAAAAAGACAGGGGAACGGGTGGAAGACCCCATATGCGACATCGCCCTTACTGGATGCGACCCGTCCTGTACTGGTTACGACCCCACCAGTAGGCGATTGCCGAGCACTGGGGGATTATCGAAAGCGACTCGTATTGCACGGCCTCGCAACCTGCCCTCTGCAGGCCTGGTCGACCGGACCCCGAGAACGTCCGGCGCCCCGCGCGAACCCGAAGATAAAATCACAGGAGTCCATTCATGAAAGCTTCACCCTCGCTGTTGCTGGCCGCGTTGCTGTCCGCTCCGCTGCTGGCCCAGGCCGCCGAACCCGAGCAGTGCCGAACGGTAAGGTTCTCCGATGTCGGCTGGACCGACATCACCGTGACCACCGCGGTGACCAGCGTCGTGCTCGAAGCCCTGGGCTACAAGACCCACACCACGATGATCTCGGTACCAGTGACCTACAAGTCGCTGGCCGCCGGCAAGGACCTCGACGTGTTCCTCGGCAACTGGATGCCGACCATGGAGAACGACATCAAGCAGTACCGCGACGCCGGCACCGTCGAGACACTGCGCGCCAACCTGGAGAACGCCAAGTACACCCTGGCGGTGCCCCAGGCGCTGTACGACAAAGGCCTCAAGGATTTCGCCGACATCGTCAAGTTCAAGAGCGAACTGGGCGGCAAGATCTATGGCATCGAGCCGGGCAACGACGGCAACCGCACCATCCAGAACATGATCGACCAGAACGCCTTCGGCCTGAAGGACGCCGGTTTCAAGCTGGTGCAGTCCAGCGAGGCCGGCATGCTGTCGCAGGTCGACCGGGCGCAGAAGCGCGGTGATGCCGTGGTGTTCCTCGGCTGGGAACCGCACCCGATGAACAAGCGCTTCAAGATGCAGTACCTCTCCGGCGGCGACGATTTCTTCGGCCCCGAGTACGGCAAGGCGACGGTGCTGACCAATACCCGCAAGGGCTACGCGCAAGAATGCAGCAACGTTGGCCAGTTGCTGAAGAACCTGTCGTTCACCTTGGACATGGAAAGCACGCTGATGGGCAACGTCCTGGACGACAAGATGAAACCCGAGGCGGCCGCCAAGGCGTGGCTGAAGAACAACCCGCAAGTGCTCGACACCTGGCTGGCCGGGGTGACGACCGTGGACGGCGAACCGGGGCTGGAGGCGGTAAAGGCCAAGCTGACGCAGTAGCAGTAATGGATGCAATAGCAGTAGGCACTACCTCGGGGCAGGACCGTGCCCGCCCCGGACTGATTTCAATCTTTGCAGGTGGAAGCTCGCTATCATGCTTATCGAACAGAAAATACCCCTGGGACAGTACATCGCGTCGTTCGTCGAATGGCTGACCCAGAACGGCGCAGATTACTTCGACGCCATCGCCCAAGGCCTGGAGTTCATGATCCATGGCGTCACCAGTGCCCTGACCTGGTTCAACCCCTACGTTCTCATCGCCCTGTTCGCCGCCCTGGCGCACCTGATCCAGCGCAAATGGGCCCTCACCGCGTTCGTTGCCCTCTCGTTCCTGCTGATCTTCAACCTGGGCTACTGGCAGGAAACCATGGAGACCCTGGCGCAGGTGACCTTCGCCACCGTGGTCTGCGTGGCCATCGGCGTGCCGCTGGGCATCCTCGCGGCGCACAAGCCGTGGTTCTACACCGGCATGCGGCCGATCCTCGACCTGATGCAGACGGTGCCCACCTTCGTCTACCTGATCCCGACCCTGACCCTGTTCGGCCTGGGCGTGGTACCGGGGCTGATCTCCACGGTGGTGTTCGCCATCGCCGCGCCGATCCGCCTGACCTACCTGGGGATCTGCGACGTACCCCAGGAGCTGATGGACGCCGGCAAGGCCTTCGGCTGCTCCCGGCGCCAGTTGCTGACCCGCATCGAACTGCCACACGCGATGCCGAGCATCGCCGCTGGCGTCACCCAGTGCATCATGCTGTCGCTGTCGATGGTGGTAATCGCCGCCCTGGTGGGCGCGGACGGCCTGGGCAAACCCGTGGTCAACGCACTGAACACCGCCGATATCTCGCTGGGCTTCGAAGCGGGCCTGGCGATCGTACTGCTGGCGATCATGCTCGACCGTATCTGCAAGCAACCGGAGCTGCCGGCAAGGGGTGAAGCATGAGCATCATTCGTTTCGAAGACGTCGACGTCATCTTCTCCAACAAGCCTCGCGAGGCCCTCGCCCTGCTCGACCAAGGCCAGACCCGCGAGCAGATCCTCAAGAAGACCGGCCTGGTGGTCGGTGTGGAAAAGGCCAACCTGGACATCGACAAGGGCGAGATCTGCGTGCTCATGGGCCTGTCCGGCTCGGGCAAGTCGAGCCTGCTGCGTTGCATCAACGGCCTGAACACCGTCAGCCGTGGCAAGTTGTTCGTCGAGCATGAAGGCAACCATATCGACATCGCCCACTGCACCCCGGCCGAGCTGAAGATGATGCGCACCAAGCGCATCGCCATGGTGTTCCAGAAGTTCGCCCTGATGCCCTGGCTGACCGTGCGCGAGAACATCAGCTTTGGCCTGGAGATGCAGGGGCGCCCGGAAAAGGAACGGCGCAAGCTGGTGGACGAGAAGCTCGAGCTGGTGGGCCTGACCCAGTGGCGCAACAAGAAGCCCGACGAGCTCTCCGGCGGCATGCAGCAGCGCGTGGGCCTGGCCCGGGCGCTGGCCATGGATGCCGACATCCTGCTGATGGACGAACCCTTCTCGGCCCTCGACCCGCTGATCCGTCAGGGCCTGCAGGACGAGCTGCTGGAGCTGCAGCGCAAGCTGAGCAAGACCATCGTGTTCGTCAGCCACGACCTGGACGAGGCACTCAAGCTGGGCAGCCGCATCGCCATCATGAAGGACGGCCGCATCATCCAGTACAGCAAGCCCGAAGACATCGTCCTGAACCCGGCGGACGACTACGTGCGCACCTTCGTTGCCCACACCAACCCGCTCAACGTGCTGTGCGGGCGCAGCCTGATGCGCACCCTGGACAAGTGCAAGCGGATCAACGGTTCGGTGTGCCTGGACCCGGGCGTGGACTCCTGGCTCGACCTGGGCGAAGGCGGTTCGATCAAACGTGCCCGCCAGGGCCAGAATGGCCTGGACCTGCAGAACTGGGCGCCAGGGCAGGATGTGGAGACGCTGGCGCGCAAGCCGACCCTGGTGAGTGCCGACATCGGCATGCGCGAAGCCCTGCAGATCCGCTACCAGACCGGTAACAAGCTGGTGCTGCAAGAGAACGACAAGGTGGTGGGGATTCTTGGCGACAGCGAGCTGTATCACGCGTTGCTGGGCAAGAATCTCGGCTGATCGTGAATCGGGGGCTGCTTTGCAGCCCCAGGGTTCAAAGCCCCACGCGCAGAATCAGCGAACGACGATTCCCCGCGCCGCCATGTAGGCCTTGGCCTCGGGCACGGTGTACTCGCCGAAGTGGAAGATGCTCGCCGCCAGCACCGCGCTGGCATGCCCTTCCAGGATCCCGTCAGCCAGGTGCTGCAGGTTGCCCACGCCGCCCGAGGCGATCACCGGGATGCCCACGGCATCGCTGATGGCGCGGGTCACGCCCAGGTCGAAGCCGCTCTTCATGCCATCCTGATCCATGCTGGTGAGCAGGATCTCGCCCGCCCCCAGGCCTTCCATCTTCTTCGCCCAGGTCACCGCATCCAGGCCGGTCGGCTTGCGCCCGCCGTGGGTGAAGATCTCCCAGCGCGGTGCCTCGTCGGGGCCGCTGACCTTCTTGGCGTCGATGGCGACGACGATGCACTGGGAGCCGAAGCGCTCGGCCGCCTCGCCGACGAACTCGGGGTTGAACACCGCGGCGGTATTGATCGAGACCTTGTCGGCACCGGCGTTGAGCAGGTTGCGGATGTCCTGCACGGTACGCACGCCACCGCCCACGGTCAGCGGGATGAACACCTGGCTGGCCATGCGCTCGACGGTATGCAGCGTGGTGTCTCGGCCATCGACGCTGGCGGTGATGTCGAGGAAGGTGATCTCGTCGGCACCCTGCTCGTCGTAGCGCCGGGCGATCTCCACCGGGTCGCCGGCATCGCGGATGTTCTCGAACTTGACGCCCTTGACCACCCGGCCGTTGTCCACGTCCAGGCAAGGGATGATGCGTTTAGCTAAAGCCATGGGGGACTCCTGGGGAGCAGCTGCAAGCTTCAAGCGGCAAGAGAAAGGCCGGAGCGCGTACTGCCTTTATCTTGCCGCTTGAAGCTTGCCGCTCCTGTCAATAGTTGTCGCAGAAGGCCTGGGCCTCGGCGACGTCGAGGGTGCCTTCGTAGATGGCACGGCCGGTGATGGCACCGATGATGCCCGGCGCCTTGGCGTCCAGCAGGGCCTTGATGTCGCCCAGGTTGTGGATGCCGCCCGAGGCGATCACTGGGATCGACGTGGCTTCGGCCAGGGCCTTGGTGAAGGGCACGTTGCAGCCCTGCATCATGCCGTCCTTGGCGATGTCGGTGTAGACGATCGCCGAGACGCCATCGGCCTCGAAACGCTTGGCCAGGTCGATGACCTGCACCGAGCTGACCTCGGCCCAGCCGTCGGTGGCGACGAAACCGTCCTTGGCGTCCAGGCCGACGATGACCTTGCCCGGGAAGGCCTTGCACGCTTCGGCGACGAACGCTGGCTGCTTGACCGCCTTGGTACCGATGATCACGTAGCTGACGCCGGCCTTGACGTAGTGCTCGATGGTTTCCAGCGAGCGGATGCCGCCGCCGATCTGGATCGGCAGCTGTGGGTAGCGCTTGGCGATGGCGGTGACCACCTCGCCATTGACCGGCTGGCCTTCGAAGGCGCCATTGAGGTCGACCAGGTGCAGGCGACGGCAGCCCCCCTCGACCCATTTGGCGGCCATGCTCACCGGGTCGTCGGAGAATACGGTGGAGTCTTCCATGCGACCTTGGCGCAAGCGTACGCAGGCACCATCCTTGAGATCGATAGCGGGGATAATCAGCATGCTCTTTCCTTCATCAATTCAAGCGGCAAGCGGCAAGCCACAAGCTGCAAGCAATGCGCGGTGGTTGTTCGATAGGCGATCAGGCTTTAGCTTGCGGCTTTCAGCTTTTTTCCAACGCCCATAGGTCGCTTTCGATGCTCTCGAACCGCTCCTTGAGGTGCAGCTGAACATCGGCAATCGCCCTGTTGTAGTAATGGGGTGCAATTTCCTTGCTGAACAGCTCGAGAACCTCGGCCACTTCGAACGAGCCCAGTTGCAGCTCGAAGCGGTCCTCCAGGAACCGCTTCAAGGTGTCGAGGGCCTCGCGCTCCTGCTCGGGGGCCAGGGTGAGGACCGGCGCCTTGGTCCGCGACCTGCTCATCTACCAGCGCCCGTCCCAGGCGATGAAGTTCTGCAGCAACTGCAGGCCATGGGTATGGCTCTTCTCCGGGTGGAACTGCACGGCGAAGCGCGGGCCATCGGCCAGCGCCGCCGCGAAGTCGACGCCGTAGTGGCCGCGGCCGACCACCTGGCCCGGCTTGCCGGCATTGATGTAGTAGCTGTGCACGAAGTAGAAACGGGCCCGGTCGGGGATATCGTGCCACAGGGGGTGGTCGATGGCCTGGCTGACCTCGTTCCAGCCCATGTGCGGCACCTTCAGGTGCTCGCCGTCTTCCTGCAGGCCTTTGCCGAAGAAGCGCACCTGGCCGGGGAACAGGCCGATGCAATCGACGCCGTCGTTCTCCTCGCTGTGCTCGAGCAGCGCCTGCATGCCGACGCAGATGCCGAGGAACGGACGGTCCTGGCTGACCTCGCGGACCAGACCATCGAAGCCCAGGCGACGGATTTCGGCCATGCAGTCACGGATCGCGCCGACGCCGGGGAACACCACCCGGTCGGCCTCGCGGATCACCGCGGCGTCGCTGGTGATCAGCACCTTGCCGGCGCCGACATGCTCCAGGGCCTTGGCCACCGAGTGCAGGTTGCCCATGCCATAGTCGATAACGGCGACTGTCTGCATTACAGGCATCCCTTGGTCGAAGGCATCTGCCCGGCCATGCGCTCGTCCAGCTCGACGGCCATGCGCAGGGCGCGGCCGAAGGCCTTGAACACCGTCTCGATCTGGTGGTGGGTATTGTGGCCACGCAGGTTGTCGATGTGCAGGGTCACCAGGGCGTGGTTGACAAAGCCCTGGAAGAACTCCTGGAACAGGTCGACGTCGAAGCCACCGACGCTGGCACGGGTGTACGGCACATGCATCTGCAGCCCCGGGCGGCCGGAGAAATCGATGACCACGCGCGACAGCGCTTCGTCCAGCGGCACGTAGGCATGGCCGTAGCGGCGGATGCCCTTCTTGTCGCCGATGGCCTTGGCGAAGGCCTGGCCGAGGGTGATGCCGACGTCTTCCACGGTGTGGTGGTCGTCGATATGCAGGTCGCCCTTGCACTCGATGTCCAGGTCGATCAGCCCATGCCGGGCGATCTGGTCGAGCATGTGTTCAAGGAAAGGCACACCGATATCGAATCGGGCCTTGCCACTGCCATCGAGGTTGATCGAGGCCTTTACCTGGGTTTCCAGGGTATTGCGCTCGACGGAAGCCTTACGTTCGACCATCACCAGCTCCGCAAAATCATTGGGCGAAAAGGCTGCCATTATAGGCCCAGAACGCGCCGGCTTGGAACGCGGATGACATATGGCAGCGCCAGGCCATTTTTGCGCCCGCCGCTCCGTCCAAGGAACTGCGGTAGTGGATGAGGTCAAACTTGTACTGGCCAAACCATCGGCGCCTTCTTCAACATTCGTAAGAAATGCCCTGTATCGCTTGTCTGATACGCAGGAGCCATCGCCGCGGCGCTATACTTTGCCGCTTGAATTTCAAAATCGGACTACAAGGACTCGCCCATGAAAGCGTTCGGCAAAATCCTGGGGCTGGGGCTTCTCGGGTTGCTGCTGATCATCGTGGCGCTGGGCTTCGCCCTGACCCACCTCTTCGATCCCAACGACTATAAAGACGAGATTCGCCAGCTGGCCCGCGACAAGGCCCACGTCGAGCTGACCCTCAACGGTGAAATCGGCTGGAGCCTGTTCCCGTGGCTGGGCCTGGAGCTGCATGACGCCAGCGTCGCCACGCTGAACACCCCCAAGGCGCCGTTCGCCGACCTGCAGATGCTCGGCCTGTCGGTGCGCGTACTGCCCCTGCTGCGCCGCGAAGTGCAGATGAGCGACGTGCGCGTCGAGGGCCTGAACCTGACGTTGACCCGCGACGAACAGGGCCACGGCAACTGGGAAGACATCGGCAAGCCCCTGCCCGAGCAGAGCGCCAGCAGCGGCGCCAAGCCCGCCGAGCCCACCGCCAGCGAGCCCCCGGCCAGCCAGCAAGGTGCCAACGAGCGCCAGGTCAAGTTGGACATCGACAGCCTGACCGTGAACAACGCCCGGGTGCAGTACACCGATGCCCGCAGCGGCCAGAGCTTCAGCGCCGAAAGCATCCAGCTGAGCACCGGCGCGGTGCGCGAGGGCGTGAACATCCCGCTCAAGGCCAGCGCCTTCCTGAGCGCCAGCCAACCGAACCTCAAGGCCCGCACCGAGCTGACCGGCGAACTGCGCTTCGACCGTCGGCTCAAGCGCTACAACTTCGAGGACATGCGCCTTTCCGGCGAGACCTCGGGCGAGCCGCTGGCCGGCAAGACCATGACCTTCGCCGCCCAGGGCCAGTTGCTGGTCGACCTGGCAGCCAACGTCGCCTCGTGGAGCGGCCTGAAGCTGTCGGCCAACCAGCTGCGCGCCCTGGGCGAACTGAACCTGCGCGACTTGGACAAGACCCCGCAACTGAGCGGTGGCCTGTCCGTGGCCCAGTTCGACCTGCGCACCTTCCTCGACAGCATCGGCCACCCGCTGCCGGCCACCGCCGACCCGGCCGCGTTCGGCAAGCTGGAGCTGGTCAGCCGCCTGCAGGGCAACCCGAACAGCCTGGCCCTGGAAGACCTGGCGGTGAAACTGGACGACAGCACCTTCAGCGGCCGCGTGGCCGTCGAAGACGTCGCCAAGCAGGCCTTGCGCCTGCGCCTGAAAGCCGACAAGTTCGACGCCGATCGCTACTTCCCGGCCAAGAGCGAGGAGGCCAAGGGCGCCACGGCCGCCCGCCAGGCCGAGGTCAAGCAGCAGGAAGCCCGCGCGGTGACTGGCACCACCCCGCTACCCAACGCCCCGACCCAGGTGGCCTGGAGCAACGACAAGCTGCTGCCGGTGGACCGCCTGCGCGCACTCGACCTGCAGGCCGACCTGTCGTTCGGCGCCCTGACGCTGGACAAGCTGCCGATCGCCGACGCCCAGCTCAAGGCCAGCGGCCAGGGCGGCCTGGTGACCCTCCAGACCCTGCGCGGCAGCCTGTACAACGGCAGCTTCGAGGCCAAGGGCACCGTCGATGTACGCCCGGCCGTACCACAGATCGGCGTCAACACGAAGATCACTCGCGTGCCGGTGGAGCACTTCATCAAGCGCGAAAGCCCGGACCAGGCCCCGCCGGTCAAGGGCCTGCTGACCCTCTCCAGCGACCTGACCGCCACCGGCAACAGCCAGAAGGCCCTGGTCGATACCCTCAACGGCAAAGCCAGCTTCACCATCAACGATGGCGTGCTGGTCAACGCCAACCTGGAACAGCAACTGTGCCAGGCCATCGCCACCCTCAACCGCAAGACGCTCAGCGGCGAGCCGCGCGGCAAGGACACGCCCTTCCAGGAACTGCGCGGCAGCCTGGTGATACGCAACGGCGTGGCCAGCAACCCAGACCTGAAGGCGCGCATCCCCGGCCTGGCCGTCAACGGCCATGGTGACGTCGACCTGCGCGTGCTGGGCATGGACTACAACATCGGCGTGATCGTCGAAGGCGACCAGCGCGCCATGCCTGACCCGGCCTGCCAGGTCAACGAGCGCTACGTTGGCGTCGAACTGCCGCTGCGCTGTCGCGGCCCGCTGGAGCTGGGTGCCAAGGCCTGCCGCCTGGACCAGGACGGCCTGGGCAAGGTCGCCGCCAAGCT
This sequence comes from Pseudomonas sp. I2, assembly GCF_040984075.1. NCBI lineage: Bacteria > Pseudomonadati > Pseudomonadota > Gammaproteobacteria > Pseudomonadales > Pseudomonadaceae > Pseudomonas > Pseudomonas sp. I2. The sequence goes on along the minus strand of NZ_JBCGFQ010000047.1, from coordinate 30,803 downwards.
GGCCGGCAATCGCCTGAAGGAGAAACTGGATGACAAGCTCGACGAAAAGCTCGGTGACAAGGTGAGCCCGGAAGTCAAAGAGGCACTCAAGGGGCTGTTCAAACGATGAGTCCCGAGCAGTTCTCCAGCGCCGTGCTGGACTGGTACGACCAGCACGGCCGCCACGACCTGCCCTGGCAACAGGGCATCACCCCCTACCGTGTCTGGGTCTCGGAAATCATGCTGCAGCAGACCCAGGTCAGCACCGTACTCAACTATTTCGACCGTTTCATGCAGGCCCTGCCCACAGTACGGGCCCTGGCCGAGGCGCCAGAGGACGAGGTACTGCACCTGTGGACGGGCCTGGGCTACTACACCCGCGCACGCAACCTGCAGAAGGCGGCGAAGATCGTGGTCGAAAAGCACGGCGGCGAATTCCCGCACAGCGTCGAGCAGCTCACCGAGCTGCCCGGCATCGGCCGCTCCACCGCTGGCGCCATCGCCAGCATCAGCATGGGCATTCGTGCACCGATCCTCGACGGCAACGTCAAGCGCGTGCTGGCCCGCTATACCGCCCAGGCCGGCTACCCGGGCGAGCCGAAGGTGGCCAATGCCCTGTGGGCCAATGCCGAGCGCTTCACGCCGATGACCCGGGTCAACCACTACACCCAGGCGATGATGGACCTGGGGGCGACGCTGTGCACCCGCAGCAAGCCCAGTTGCCTGATCTGCCCGCTGCAGCAAGGTTGCCAGGCGCACCTGCTCGGCCAGGAAACCCACTACCCCGAGCCCAAGCCGCGCAAGGCCCTGCCCCAGCGCCGCACGCTGATGCCGATCCTGGCCAACCAGCAAGGCGCCATCCTGCTCTACCGCCGCCCCTCCAGCGGCCTGTGGGGTGGCCTGTGGAGCCTGCCGGAGCTGGACAGCCTGGAGCAGCTCGACGACCTGGCCTACCAGCATGGCCTGCGCATGACCGCCAGCCACGCCCTGGAAGGCCTGACCCACACCTTCAGCCATTTCCAGCTGGCCATCGAGCCCTGGCTGGTGCGCGTCGACCCGGCCGGCTCGCACGTGGCCGAGCCCGACTGGCTCTGGTATAACCTGGCCACCCCGCCGCGCCTGGGCCTGGCTGCCCCGGTCAAGAAACTGCTCAAACGCGCGGCCGACGAATTGATTGCAGGAGAGCCCCGATGACCCGCACCGTGATGTGCCGCAAGTACAAAGAAGAACTGCCCGGCCTTGAGCGCCCGCCCTACCCCGGCGCCAAGGGCCAGGACATCTTCGACAACATCTCAAGGCAGGCCTGGGACGAATGGCAGAAGCACCAGACCATGCTGATCAACGAAAAGCGCCTGAACATGATGAACGCCGAGGACCGCAAGTTCCTCCAGGCGGAGATGGACAAGTTCTTCTCCGGCGAAGACTACGCCAAGGCCGAAGGCTACGTTCCCCCCAGCGAATGAGCCTCGGAAACGTAAGCGACGGAATTAATTTAAAAAATTTTCAAAAAGTCGTTGACGTGATCCTGAAAAACCCTTTTAATGCGCCCCGTTGCCCAGATAGCTCAGTCGGTAGAGCAGGGGATTGAAAATCCCCGTGTCGGCGGTTCGATTCCGTCTCTGGGCACCAAATACCGAAACCCTGGATCGAAAGATCCAGGGTTTTTTTATGCCTGTCAGTCGGTGCAAGCGCCCTCTGCACGACACATGATGCGTGAGCTGGCTTGCCAGCGATGGGGCGCGAAGCGGCCCCTGGCCCGGACGATCAGCCCAGCATTGACCGACATCAAAAAGCCATCAATCAGCGAGTCCTAGCATATCGGGTGGACACTCGAATCGACCCGAAGGGACTTCCATGAGCGACGACTCCACGCCCCTGCTCTCCCCCACGCCCGCCCAGGACGCCAGCCCAGGCATCGCCTCGATCCCTCGCCGCCGCCCCTCACACCCGCGCAAGCCCGCCGCCAGGATCAAGCCCGAGACGACCATCAGCGCCATCAGCCAGCAGCCCGCCGCCCTGGAAGTGGCCACCGCCCGCCACGGCAGCAGCGAGGACAGCACCTCGGCGCGCCTGCCGGCCAACTACCCATACCGCACCCGCCTGCGCCGCCAGGACTACGAGAAGGCCAAGCACAACCTGCAGATCGAGCTGCTCAAGGTGCAGAGCTGGGTGAAGGAAACCGGCCAGCGCGTGGTCATCCTCTTCGAGGGCCGCGACGCGGCGGGCAAGGGCGGCACGATCAAGCGCTTCATGGAACACCTGAACCCGCGTGGCGCGCGGATCGTCGCCCTGGAAAAGCCCTCCGAGCAGGAAAAGGGCCAGTGGTACTTCCAGCGCTACATCCAGCACCTGCCCACGGCTGGCGAAATGGTGTTCTTCGACCGCTCCTGGTACAACCGCGCCGGCGTCGAGCGGGTGATGGACTTCTGCACGCCGCTGCAGTACCTGGAGTTCATGCGCCAAGCCCCGGAGCTGGAGCGCATGCTGTGCAACAGCGGCATCCTGCTGTTCAAGTACTGGTTCTCGGTGAACCGCGAGGAGCAACTGCGCCGCTTCATCTCCCGCCGCGACGACCCGCTCAAGCACTGGAAGCTCTCGCCCATCGACATCAAGTCGCTGGACAGGTGGGAGGACTACACCGCGGCCAAGGAGGCCATGTTCTTCCACACCGACACCGCCGACGCGCCCTGGACGGTGATCAAGTCCGACGACAAGAAGCGCGCGCGGATCAACTGCATCCGCCACTTCCTGCATTCGCTGGACTATCCGGGCAAGGACCACAGCGTGGCCCATGCACCCGACCCCCTGCTAGTGGGGCGGGCTTCGCGGGGGTTCGAGGAGGATGAGCCGGCACCGCAGGCCAGTTGAACCCCCGGTCTGCTGCGCAGCCCTTTCTCGACACAAGGCCGCTCCCACAGGCTCACCGCTGTTCTTGAGAGCAGCGCGCTCCCTGTGGGAGCTGGCTTGCCAGCGATGGGCCGCACAGCGGCCCCAATCGGCCAACGCTTGGGTTTCTTCGGCAACTACGCTTCAATACGCGCATTTTCCAGACACCCCCAAGGATCTACCCCCATGGCCTCCAACACCAAGCAACAGAAACGCGCCAAGCGCGCCGCCGCCAAGGCCAAGCAGAACCGCATGGTGCGCAGCGGCCAGGCGGTCAAGGCCAGCACCGGCGAGAGCGCCAGCGTCGAGCAGGTGTTCACCAAGGCCATGGACTCGGGCAGCTACAACAGCCTGTTCGACAAGATGAAAGAAGCCCAGGAGAACGGCCTGGTGCCGATGATCTCGGTATTCCTGGTCGACCCGCTGCTGGCGCTGGTACTCAAGGGCCACAAGGAAGAGCACGCCACCGACTACATCGTCATGGTCTTCACCGCCTACCGCAAATGGCTCGACGGCACCGACGAAGACACCACCATGGCCTGGCTGGAAAGCGATGAGTTCCAAGAAGCCTATGTGGCAGCCTCCGAAGCGGTGGCCAAGCAGCAGCAACAGCAGAAGCAGTTCGGCTGAAACCCTATCGCCGGCGAGCCCCACGCAGGTCTGGGCCGATCAAGAACGATGGGGGTTGCAGAGGCCCTGCGGGAGCGGTCTTGCGTCGCGACAGGAGCATAAAGCGGTCCCAATGAAAAGGCCGCGCCCTGCACAGGACGCGGCCTTTTCATTCACAGCAGCCCACCTCAGTTGTCCAAGGCCACCTGCCCGGCCGCCTGGCCTTCGGCCTTGCGCTTGCGATGCACCAGCAAGCCAGCCGCGACCACGCCAATGCTCAGCAGCGCAGTGGCGATGATCTCGGCGCGATGATCCTCACGCAAGGCCATCACCGCCAGCACGGCGACGATGAAGGCGATGGCCGCCCAGGTCAGCCCCGGGAACAGCCACATCCTGAAGGCGATCGTCTCGCCACGGGCCTCACGCTGGCTGCGCATGCGCAGCTGCGACACGGCGATCACCAAGTACACCAGCAAGGCGATGGCGCCGGAGCTGGCCAGCAGGAACTCGAACACCGCCGCCGGGGCGACGAAGTTGGCGAACACGGTCAGGAAGGCCGCGGCAGTGGACAGCAGCACCGCCCAGTGCGGGGTGCCGGCCTTGGTGGTGCGCTGGGCCAGGGCCGGGGCGTCGCCGCGCTTGCTCAGGGAGAACAGCATGCGCGAGGAGGTGTACAGCGCCGAGTTCAGGCAGCTGGTCACGGCGATCAGCACGACGATGTCGACGATCAGCTTGGCGTTGGGCACGCCGATCCGGCTCAGCACGGTCTGGTAGGAGCCGGTCTCGGCCAGGGCCGGATCGTTCCACGGCACCAGGGCCACGACCAGGAAGATCGACACCAGGTAGAACAGGCAGATACGCCAGATCACCGAGTTGGTGGCGCGGGTGATCTGCTTGCCCGGGTCCTTCGACTCCGCCGCCGCGATGGTGACGATCTCGGTCCCCATGAACGAGAACATGGTCGTCAGCATGGCCGCCAGCACGGCGCCCAGGCCATTGGGCATGAAGCCCTGGGTATCGAACAGGTGGCTGGCGCCGCTGACCTGGCTACCTGGCGCCAGGCCGAACATGGCCACGCAACCGACCACGATGAAGCCGATGATCGCCAGCACCTTGAGCAGGGCGAACCAGAATTCGAACTCGCCGTAGTTCTTCACGCTGAACAGGTTGGTGCCGGTCAGCACCAGGGTGATGACCAAGGAGAAGGCCCACAGGTCCACGGCAGGGAACCAGGCGTGCAGGATGGCCGCCGCGGCGTTGGCCTCCAGCGGGATCACCAGGACCCAGAACCACCAGTACAGCCAGCCGATGGTGAAACCGGCCCAGCGCCCGATGGCGCGGTCGGCGTAGGTGGAGAAGGAACCGGTGTCCGGCGAGGCGATGGCCATCTCGCCAAGCATGCGCATCACCAGCACCACCAGGGTACCGGCGGCGGCATAGGCGAGCAGCACGGCCGGGCCGGCCATGGCGATGGCGTGGCCGGAGCCGACGAACAGGCCGGCGCCGATCACGCCAGCGATGGACAGCATGGTCACATGCCGTTGCTTGAGCCCCTGAGCGAGGTCATTGGAATTGTGCTTACCGCTCATAAAACTACCTTTGTAAGGAGTGGACCGTCCGAACGTGATAGCAAGCGCGCCCTGGGGTCGATCCAGGCACCGCTGCATTCGGCCCTCTCCTGCTGGCAATAAGCGAGCCACCCGGCCAGGACACTCGTCCGAAAACTCCCCAGCCCCCGAGTAGCACCGCCTTGCGGGGCATTCAGCCAGCCCTTGACCGAAAGGCCATCATTGCCCCATGCCAAGTCTGGATTACTGAAATACTCACTTACAAACGCACCAAAGGTGCTCCTCGGTAACACCTGCGCACGAAAATGCTGCATGAAAAAGCGCAACCCAGAAGCGCAACCTGGCCAAGACATAACGCGCGGGAAAGCGCCACCCGGCCAAAAACGGCTTCCCAGGCACGTCCAAAGCTGGCACCATCGCGCCTTTTTTCATCAAGGCTCCGGTGCTGGGCGAAGGCGTCCGCGGACATCCTCGCGACAGTCCGCTGCAACGATGCGACAAACTGTCCCGCCAGCGACCCGAGCCCCTTGCGACCTGGTTGGCTGTCATTCCGCCGCTATGCTAGCTTGGCGCTCGCCAGGAAGGCCGCCAACAGCTGGGAACGCACCCGAACACATGAGGACCGCACATGGCCCAGGCCACGCCCGCGCTGGAAATCCGCAACCTGCACAAACGCTACGGCGACCAGGAAATTCTCAAGGGCATTTCGCTGACCGCCCGCGACGGTGACGTGATCTCGATCCTCGGCTCGTCCGGTTCCGGCAAGTCCACCCTGCTGCGCTGCATCAACCTGCTGGAGAACCCGCACCAGGGCGAGATCTTCGTCGCCGGCGAGGCGCTCAAGCTCAAGGCGACGAGGAACGGCGACCTGATCGCTGCCGACAATCGCCAGATCAACCGCCTGCGCAGCGAGATCGGCTTCGTCTTCCAGAACTTCAACCTCTGGCCGCACATGTCGATCCTCGACAACATCATCGAGGCGCCGCGCCGCGTCCTCGGCCAGAGCAAGGCCGAGGCCATCGAGCACGCCGAGGCGCTGCTCAACAAGGTCGGCATCTACGACAAGCGTCATGCCTACCCCGCCCAGCTTTCCGGTGGCCAGCAGCAGCGCGCCGCCATTGCCCGTACCCTGGCCATGAAGCCCAAGGTCATCCTGTTCGACGAGCCGACCTCGGCCCTCGATCCGGAAATGGTCCAGGAAGTGCTTAACGTTATCCGTGCGCTCGCCGAAGAAGGCCGTACCATGCTGCTGGTGACGCACGAGATGAACTTTGCCCGCCAGGTGTCCAGCGAAGTGGTCTTCCTGCACCAGGGCCTGGTCGAAGAGCAAGGAACGCCGCAGCAGGTCTTCGAAAACCCGAACTCGGCGCGTTGCAAGCAATTCATGTCCAGCCACCGCTAACGGAGCAACACATGCAAACCTATAAGAAATTCCTCCTGGCCGCCGCCGCCACCCTGGTCTTCTCGGCCAACGCCATGGCCGCGGAAAAACTGCGCATGGGTATCGAAGCGGCCTACCCGCCGTTCAACAACAAGGACGCCAGCGGCAACGTGGTCGGCTTCGACAAGGACATCGGCGACGCCCTGTGCGCCAAGATGAAGGTCGAGTGCTCGGTCGTCACCTCCGACTGGGACGGCATCATCCCGGCCCTGAACGCCAAGAAGTTCGACTTCCTGGTGTCCTCGCTGTCGATCACCGAGGAGCGCAAGCAGGCCGTCGACTTCACCGACCCGTACTACTCCAACAAACTGCAGTTCATCGCGCCGAAGAACGTCGACTTCAAGACCGACAAGGCCTCGCTCAAGGGCAAGGTGATCGGCACCCAGCGCGCCACCCTGGCCGGTACCTGGCTCGAGGACAACTACGGCGACGACGTCGACATCAAGCTCTACGACACCCAGGAAAACGCCTACCTGGACCTGGTTTCCGGGCGCATCGACGGCATCCTGGCCGACAAGTACGTGCAGTACGAGTGGCTCAAGAGCAAGGACGGCCAGAACTTCGAGTTCAAGGGCGAGCCTGTGGTAGACAGCGACAAGATCGGCATCGCCGTGCGCAAGGGTGACCCCCTGCGCGAGAAGCTCAATGCCGCACTGCAAGAAATCAAAGCCGACGGTACGTACAAGAAGATCAACGACAAGTACTTCCCGTTCAGCATCGAATGATACGCCCCGACCGGCACCGCCTCGCGCGGTGTCGGTCCCTTGAACGCACCTGCCCATGAATATCGACCTGCACGGATTCGGTCCGGCCCTGGCGGCCGGCACCCTGATGACCGTAAAACTGGCGCTTTGCGCCCTGCTGCTGGGGCTGGTCCTGGGCCTGCTCGGCGCCTTGGCCAAGACCTCCTCGATCAAACCGCTGCAATGGCTCGGCAGCACCTATTCGACCCTGGTGCGCGGCGTGCCCGAGCTGCTCTGGGTCCTGCTGATCTACTTCGGCACCGTCAGCCTGATGAACCGCATCGGCGAAGCCCTCAACATACCGGGGCTGGAACTCAATGCCTTCGCCGCCGGCGTGATCGCCCTCGGCCTGTGCTTCGGCGCCTATGCCACAGAGGTATTCCGTGGCGCCATCCTGGCGATCCCCAAGGGCCACCGTGAGGCCGGCCTGGCCTTGGGCCTGTCCAAGGGGCGCATCCTGTCGCGGATCATCCTGCCGCAGATGTGGCGCATCGCCCTGCCTGGCCTGGGCAACCTGTTCATGATCCTGATGAAGGACACCGCACTGGTTTCGGTGATCGGCCTGGAAGAAATCATGCGTCATTCGCAGATCGCCGTGACCGTGAGCAAGGAGCCGTTCACCTTCTATATGGTCGCTGCCTGCATCTACCTGAGCCTGACCATCGTCGCCATGGTTGGCATGCACTTCATGGAAAAACGCGCCGCTCGCGGCTTCGTGAGGGCCGAGCAATGAACTGGGAAGTCATCATCAAGTGGCTGCCACGCCTGGCCCAGGGCGCGACCCTGACCCTGGAGCTGGTGGCCATCGCGGTCATCGCCGGGCTGATCCTGGCCATCCCGCTGGGCGTTGCCCGTGCCTCGCGCCACTGGTACGTGCGCGCCCTGCCCTACGGCTACATCTTCTTCTTCCGCGGCACCCCGCTGCTGGTGCAGCTGTTCCTGGTGTACTACGGCCTGGCCCAGTTCGATGCGGTACGCAGCAGCGCCCTGTGGCCCTACCTGCGCGACCCGTTCTGGTGCACCGTGCTGACCATGACCCTGCACACCGCCGCCTACATCGCCGAGATCCTGCGCGGCGCGCTGCAGGCCATCCCCAAGGGCGAGATCGAGGCGGCGCGCGCCCTGGGCATGTCGCGGAGCAAGACACTGTTCTACATCATGCTGCCACGGGCCGCGCGCATCGGCCTGCCGGCCTACAGCAACGAAGTGATCCTGATGCTCAAGGCCAGTGCCCTGGCCAGTACCGTGACCCTGCTGGAACTGACCGGCATGGCCCGGACCATCATCGCCCGTACCTACCTGCCGGTGGAGATCTTCTTCGCGGCCGGGGTGTTCTACCTGTTGATCTCCTTCGTCCTGGTGCAGTGCTTCAAGCTGCTCGAGCGCTGGTTGCGCGTCGACGCCTGCCAAGGGCGATGAACGCTTCGCGGGCAAGCCCGCTCCCACAGGCCGCGCTGCCCTTGAGATCGCTGTGGGAGCGCGCCGGACCGGTCGGAAAGGGGCGCACAACGCCCCCGAAAGGCGCCGCCCGCTAACTGACCGCCCTCGACCCTCGCCCCCGAACACGCCGCAACACCGCCATCCATAATGCAACCATGAGCAAGATCCCCTTCCTCCATGGCGACCAGCTCGCCGAGCGCTTCCACGCACTCGACCGCTTTCTCGCCCAGCACCAGCAGCTCTGGCGCCCCCGCCCGTTCACCCAGCTACGCATGGCCTGGGAAACGGACCACCCCGAGCTCTCGACCTGGCTGCGCCAGCGCTCCCTGGAGGAAGCCGAGGCGGCCCAGCAGCACCTCGATCAGCTCCCTGCCCCCGCCCCTTATCCACAGCTCGCCCAGCAGGCCTGGCAACTGTCCACGGTCGGCGAACTGCCAGACGCCGGCCTCCCCCCAGCCGGCCATCGCCTCGATGCCAACGTCCCCGGCCGCAAATGGCAACAGATCGAAGCCTTCAGCCGCCGCCTGAGCTTTCGCGAGCACACGCACCATTGGCTGGACTGGTGCTCGGGCAAAGGCCACCTGGGTCGGCGTGTATTGCAAGCAGGGCAGCGCCTGACCTGCCTGGAACACGATGCCGAGCTGGTCGCTGCCGGCCAGGCGTTGAGCGATCGCCACCGGCTACCCGCGACCCACGTACGACAGGATGTGCTCGCCGAAGACAGCGCCCGCCACCTGGGCAGCGACAGGAGCGTGGTCGCCCTGCACGCCTGCGGAGACCTGCACGTACGCCTGCTGCAACTGGCCAGCCAGCAGGGCTGCCACCAGATGGCGGTAGCCCCCTGTTGCTACAACCGCATCCAAGGCACGCACTACCAAGCGTTATCCGCAGCTGCGCAGGCTTCGAACCTGCAGCTCTCGCTGGACGACCTGGGCCTGCCCTTGAGCGAAACCGTCACCGCCGGCACCCGGGTACGCCGCCAGCGCGATGAGTCCATGGCCCGACGCCTGGGTTTCGACCTGCTGCAACGCCAGCAGCGCCAGCGCAACGAATACCTGCCCACACCCTCGCTACCGGTCGCCTGGCTGGCGAAGCCCTTCGCCCAGTACTGCCGCGACCTGGCCGCGCTCAAGGCGCTGGAGATCACCGGCGAGCCGGACTGGGCGGCTTTGGAAGCGGCAGGCCAACGACGCCTGGCCGAAGTGCGCAACCTGGAGCTGGTGCGCAACCTGTTCCGTCGTCCGCTGGAGCTCTGGCTGGTACTGGATCGCGCCCTGTTCCTCCAGGAACAAGGCTACGCCGCGCGCCTGGGCGTGTTCTGCGACTACCACCTGACGCCACGCAACCTGCTGTTGCTGGCCGAACGCGGCGGATAGCCGCACATGCTTGACAGCCTGTGGATAACTCTGTGAACAAGCTTGTGATGAAAATCACGAAATCTTGGATCCAAACGCTATTTCAGCCGCTCGGCTTATTCCACCCACCGCTCGAAAACCAAGGAAAACAGGCCTTTGCGCAAAGACCGACGGCAGTGTCGATCGGCATGCTTTTCGCGCAAGCCCGGCATGCCGCTTGTGCATAAGCGTGCCAGGCAGGCGCGCTGGATGCCGTTTTCCGGGCCCGAGCCATACCTATGGATACTCGCCATCGCCCAGCGCGTATGGCATCAATTGCATGGCCTGCGACACCCCTCCAGCGCCTCCCGACGAAGACCGACCCACGAACGAACCACCATGAACCAAGCCAAGTCCTTCGCCCTGTTCGCCCTCGCCCTGACCCTGGCCGGTTGTGCCAATGACGCCTCCAATACCCCTTCCCTGGGCTGGAGCATGCCCGGCATGCAACTCGGTGGAGATCACGGCCTGCCCCTGCAGATCGACACCCCGTGCCGCAAGCGCGGTTGTGACAACGACAAACTGTTCTTCAACCCTGGCAAGCCCGAGCCGGGCGTCAACACCATCCACCGTGGCTGGTAGGAAAATTCTTCTTTCTAGCCGGTAACTTAGGGTGTTGCTCGATGATCGCAAGAAGTGGTTTACAGTTGCCGATCCATCGCTATAATGACGCCCCTATGCCGGTATAGCTCAGCTGGTAGAGCAACTGACTTGTAATCAGTAGGTCCCGGGTTCGACTCCTGGTGCCGGCACCATACGTAGTACTCAAGAGGCTCACCGAAAGGTGGGCCTTTTTTGTTTTGGCTGCGAGATGTGACTCAGATGGCGAATTCCCCCAACCTTGCGCAAGGCGTTGTGCATTCAGCTATGGCGTTCTCAAAGGCGTTCCGGCAAACCCCTCCGCGATGGTTTGCGTTCGGCCTATTCTCCATGTTCCCCACGAACTGCTGTGAATTCGCGAGTTTGCTGCTGGCGTGGTTTCTATGCGAGGGACACGAGGGCATTACCATCGACGTGGTAACGGGTGAGTTGAAGGAAGATAGGGAGCAACGACACATCTGGCTGAGGCTCGAAGGGTACAATCTGGATATCACCGCCGACCAATTCGATGCAGCTCTTCCTCACACGCTCATCACCCAACCCGGGGGGTGGCATGAGAGATACGCAGTGATTCACGCGGCGCCATTCCAAAGGGATTTTCACGAAGACTATGGGGATGATTGCAGGCAAGACATCATCGACGACTATAGGGCCTTGGCACATAACGCACGGGCGCGATGCAGCAAAATGTAGCCCAGAACCTGAAAAGCCACGCCGCAACCGCGGTGGTTCAGCCCAAGTACGATTCGAATCCGGCAGCTCGTGCGGCTTGCGCAAACCACCCCGCCGTGCCCTCAGTCACGCCGTACAATCGCGTGACATTTCTTTTGCAAATCCTTACACACCGTGCAATGCACCCTCAGCGGCTAGAACCCGCAGCGGGCCTTGACGGGAGGGAGTAAGTGATTTGCTGCCCCGATTTCACCTCCCCCTCTCATCAGCACGGTGCCAAACTACCTTGCAAAACTGCGCAGCACTGCATACCCTTGCGCACAACACACCCGCCATGCCTATGGTTGCCTCGGCAGCTATGCACAAATTGAGCGGGTTTTTTTTACCTGGCCGTTTTGCATGAAGCCCTTCCAAAAACCTGCCATCGACATTCCTGCGCAGCTGGCTCTGCTCAAACAACGGGGCTTGAGCATTCAGGATGAAGCCAAGGCGCATTGCTTTCTCGAAGCAGTCAGCTTCTTTCGCCTGACGCCCTACATGCGCCCCTTCCAGATTCCGGAAGATGCTGACCACGCTTTCAAAGCCGGCACCCGACTACGCGACCTCACCCGTTTGTACGACTTCGATCGACGCTTGCGCCTGCTCGTCATCGATGCCATCGAGCGCATCGAAGTCGCCGCACGCGCCGCAATCAGCAACCACATGGGACCGACCCACGGTGCTCACTGGTATCTCCAGCGCCAATTGTTTCAAAGCAGCTATCGACATCCGGAGCTGCTGGACAGCATTCGCAGCAAGCAGGACAAGGCATGCCAGGATCATCAGCGCGAATGTCGGCGCATCGATGCCTCTAAGGCATCCACAGGACGCAAAGAGCAGCTGAAAAACCTACGCGCCAAGGAAAGCTATGCCCGCCACTATGCGCTGACCTATGACGCGCCAGGCCTGATGCCCGCTTGGGCCGCCATGGAAGAAATCACCCTAGGGGACCTCTCGCACTTATTCAAAGGCCTGGCGCGAGACGCAGACAGGAAAGCCATTGCCCGCCGCCTGGAACTACCTGGCCCGTTGCTGCAGTCCTGGCTCCATACCCTGACCACCATCCGCAACATCTGCGCGCACCATGCGCGGCTGTGGAACCGCGAGCTGGGCATTCGACCTGAGCTGCCAAAGACAGTCACCTTTCCCTGGCCGCAGCATCTGCAAGAGCCTGGGCAACACACACGGGTGTTTACCGTGTTGTGCATGCTCAACCTGTTGATGCGCCGGGTCAGCCCACACACCAGCTGGGATAGGCGATTGCATGATTTACTGGCGGACTTTCCAGAAACCAACCTGCGAGCGATGGGCTTTCCCCCCGACTGGCAGCAAGACCCATTCTGGCAATTGTCCAACTGAAACTCATATCGGCTGGGCCCTACCTGAGCGGCGCTGAACGGCAACAACCTGTTCGACAAGAAGTACCACCAGACCATCGGCGCCACCGACCGCAACAACTGGTATGGCGAGCCGCGCAACTACATGCTGACCCTGCGCGGCACCTTCTGCCCCATCCCCCTGAGGCAGAACGTCGCGATCATAGGGGAGCCGCTAACGCCCCCGATCGAACGCGAACACATGGCAAGCCGGTTCTGCTGCACAGCCTGGCCGGCATCAGGGCTGTGCAGCTCGCAGAGGGTCCGACTGAGGTCGCTCGCAAGCCCAGAAGTCCACGGCGGCGACGTCCTGCTTCGGTGGTCCCAGCCAGTCCGACAACCACTGGCATCGGCCAGCGGCACACACCTGGTAATCGCCAGCCTCGGGCGTGCGTCCGGCGCGCAGGGGTTGCAAGGGTGGCAGTTGCCGATGGTAGTGCCAGGCACCATCACGCAGGCGGGCATCGTCCGGGATGTCCATGCCTGCGCCGTTGCCGCGCACGCGCGCCTCGCCCAGGACCAAGCCTGCAGGCGTCACCTGGTAATCCTCCTCCCAGCGGATCTTCTCGATGCTGTGCTGCCAGGCCAGGGTGAAGTCGTGCAGCGGCAGGCTGACCCAGACCACCCCCGCGAGCCCAATGCACAAGCTGGTCATGCCGGCTGCTGGGTAGGCGGACGCTGTCGCCAGCAATGCCAGCCCAGCACGATCGCCCCCAGGGCGAAGCCCGCTTCGTCGCTGATAGGCAGCGCAAGGATCAACGACACACCAGCGGCAAATGCCAACAGGCGCTCCCACCAGGGCATGGGCCCTCGCAGGTGGCCGATCGAGGCACAGCCCCAGAGCGTCACCGCGAACATGGCCTTGACCAGCATGTACAGGGTGGCGCTCCAGCTATCGCCCTGCATCATCAGCGCCGGATCGTATACCGCCATGAACGGCACGACGAACCCGGCCAGTGCGATGCGCACTGCCCAGATGCTGATCAGCAGCCCCCTTTCCTTGGCGATGGGCGCGGCGGCGAAACATGCCAGCGCCACCGGCGGGGTAAGGTCGGCGAGGATGCCGAAGTAGAACACGAACATGTGCGAGACGATCAGCGGCACCCCAAGCTCCAGCAAGGCCGGGGCGGCAATGGAGCTGGTGATGATGTAGTTGGGAATGGTCGGGATGCCCATGCCCAGCACCAGGCAGGTGAACATGGTCAGCACCAACGACAAGAGCAGGTTGTCGCGCCCCAAGTCCAGAATGTAGCCGGCAAAGGTAGTGGCCAGGCCAGTCAGCGAGATGACGCCAATGATCACCCCGACCAGTGTGCAGGCGATGCCCACCGGTACCGCATGGCGCGCGCCCTCGACCAGTGCCATGACACAAGCGCGAAGCGTCGCCCGGCCGCCCTGGACGAAGCAGCACGCCAAAGCGAGTGCGGCGATCACCAGCAGGATGACGCCGATGCCCATGCGGAAGAAACCCGAGCAAAGCACACCCAGGGCGATCCAGAAGGCCACCCGCAGCCAGGTCTTGCCAGCGCGCAGGATGATCGCCGAACCCAGGATGACGATGGCTGTCAGGGCCAGCCCGACCATTCCCGAATACAGCGGCGTGCGCCCGGAGAACAGCAAGACCACCAGGATGATGAGCGGCACCAGCAGGAACCAACGCTCACGCAACGCCCCCCAGGCGCTTGGGCACTGCTCGCGTGGCAGGCCGTGCAACTGGCTGCGCCGGGCCTCCAGATGGACCATCCAGTAGACCGAGCCGAAATACAGCAAGGCCGGGATCAGCGCCGCCTTGGCCACCTCGGCGTAAGGCACGTTGATCGTCTCGGCCATGATGAAAGCCACTGCCCCCATGACCGGCGGCATCAGCTGGCTCCCCATGCTGGCCGTCGCCTCGACGCCACCGGCAAAGGCTGGCGCGTACCCAAAGCGCTTCATCAGGGGGATGGTGAACTGACCGGTGGTGACCACATTGGCGACTCCGGAGCCGGTAATGGTGCCCATCAGCGCCGAGGAAAACACCGAGACCTTGGCCGGGCCACCGCTGCGGTGGCCGAACAGCCCCATCGCGAAATCGGTGAACAGACGGATCATCCCCGCCTGCTCGAGGAAGGCACCGAACAGGATGAACAGGTAGATGTAGGTGGCCGACACATAGGTCGGCGTACCGTAGAGCCCCTCGGTACCGAAGGCCAGTTGGTTGACCATCTGGTCCAGGCCGTAGCCCCGGTGAGCCAGCTCTCCCGGCAGGTACTGGCCGAACACGCCATAGGCCAGGAACAACGCACAGATGATCGGCAGGGCAATGCCCATGACACGTCGCGCCGCCTCGAACACCAGGCCGATCAGCACCAGCCCGATCACCAAGTCGCCTGTGGTCAGCTCGCCAGAGCGCTGGATCAGCTCACCTTCGAAATACCACTGGTAAAACGCGGTGCCCATGCCCGCGAGCCCCAGCAGCCAGGCCATGGGCTGCCAGGGCCGGCGATGGCCGGCGAGCGGGTAGCTCAGGTATACGACCAGAAGCAGGAACCCCACATGGACCGCCCGCAGTACCTGGGTGGAGATCAACGGGAAGGCCGCGGTGGCGACCTGGAAGATCGAAAACGCCAGGGCGACGGCGAAGAGAGTGGCAGGCCATCGATCGGTGCTGGCCTGCAGGCCTTGGGTGGTATCGCTCATGCGCTGCTCCCACGGTTCGACGATGGTTTCAGGGGAGCAGGTTCTTTTCCTTGTAGTAACGCTCCGCGCCAGGATGCAGGGGGATCGGCAGGTTCGTCGCGGCATTTTCCACGCGGATGTCCTTCGCCGCGGCATGGGCCGTGACCAGTCTCGGGAGGTTTTCGAAGATCAGCTTGGTCATCTGGTAGGCCAGGTCGTCGCTGATGCCTTCATGGGTGACCAGGATGTTGTTGATGGCTGCGGTAGGTACCTCGGCATCCTGCCCATCGTAGGTCCCGGCGGGGATAGCGGCCTGCTGGTAGGCGTTGTTGCCGATCTTGGCCACCACATCGGCGGGAATGGGCACGAACACCACCGGCAAGGTGGCAGCCAGGTCGCGGATAGCTGCCTGGCCGAGCCCGGAGGACTGCAGCGTGGCGTCGAGCTGGCGGTTCTTGATCAGTTCGACGGACTCGGCATAGGGCAGGTATTCGACCTTACCCATGTCCTGGTAGCTGAGCCCTGCGGCCTTGAAGATGGCGCGGGCGTTGAGCTCGGTGCCGGACTTGGGAGCGCCCACCGAGATGCGCTTGCCCTTGAGGTCATCCAGGGATTCGATCCCCGACTCCTTGCTGGCGACGATCTGGATGTAGTTGGGGTAGGTACCGGCGATGGCCCGCAGCTTCTTCAACGGCGTCTTGAAACCCGCCTCGGCGTCGCCTTTCCAGGCATCGGCCACCGAGTCACCGAGCGCGAAAGCCAGCTCCCCCCGCCCGGCTTGCAGGAGATTGAGGTTCTCCACCGAGGCCTTGGTGGCCTGGACCGAGGTCTTGCTGCCCTCGATGCCATGGCTGTAGATCTGCGATATCCCCACACCGATGGGGTAATAGACACCGCTGGTGCCGCCCGTGAGGATGTTGATGAAGGTGGGCGCGGCCTGGGCCGTGGCGCAGACGGCAAAAACGGTGCTGGCCAATGCCAGTCGAAGGGCTCGGTTCATGGCGAAGTCTCCACTTATTGTTCTTTTTCCTGCGCCAATAAACCTAGAACGAATCGGCAGGTCCTGCCCAGCTTTTGCGATCGACACTCGCCGGCCCTACACGAAAGGCCTCTCTAATTGGGCTGTCTTGCAGCCCGCCAGCATCTGGCCAGTTCGTACAAACCCTATCCCCCGCTGGCATTCATGAACCGCAGCACCTGCACCTCATCGCTGTCGAACCGGTGCCGGGCAGGCTTGCGCAGCACGGTCTGGCGTATCGCCTCGAGCACGGGCGCGTCATCACCAGGATGACGCCGCAGCAGCCCGCGCAGGTCCAGCGCGTGCTCATGGCCCAGGCACAGCAGCAGGCGCCCCTCGGCGGTCATGCGCACGCGGTTGCAGGTGTCGCAGAAGTGCTGGCTGATCGGCGAGATGAAACCGATGCGCGTACCAGGATGCCCGCTCACCCGCACGTAACGGGCGGGGCCGCCGCTCTGCTCAGCGCTGTCGATCAGTGCATGGCGTTCGGCGATGCGCTCGCGCACCCAGGTGCTGGCGCAATAGCTTTCGTGGCGTGAGCGGCCCACGTCCCCCAGCGGCATTTCCTCGATGAAGCTGATATCCAGGCCGTGGGCGATGGCGAACTCGACCAAGGCGGGCACTTCGTCGCTATTGCGGCCATGCATCACCACGGTGTTGAGCTTGATGGCGGCAAAACCTGCCGAGCGTGCCGCCTCGATGCCGTGCAGCACACGGTCGAGCTCACCGGTGCGGGTGATGGCACGGAAGCGTTTGGGGTCGAGGGTGTCGAGGCTGATGTTGAGGCGCTTGACGCCAGCCTGGGCCAACGGATGGGCCAGTTTGGCCAGTTGCGAGCCGTTGCTGGTCATCACCAGTTCGTGCAGGCCCGGCAGCGTCGCGATACGCTCGCACAGGCCGACGATGCCAGGGCGCACCAGCGGCTCGCCGCCGGTGAGGCGGATCTTGCGCACGCCCTGGCTGACGAACAGCCGCGCCACACGCTCGATTTCTTCCAGGCTCAGCACCTGCTGGCGGGGAAGGAAATGCATGTGTTCGGCCATGCAGTAGACGCAGCGCAAATCGCAGCGGTCGGTGACCGAGATGCGCAGGTAGTCGATTTTCCGGCCGTGGCCGTCGAGCAGCGGGGTGTTCATTCGGAGAGTCCTTGGGGCTGCCTGGCAGCCCATCGCCGGCAAACCCACGAAGAGGCGCGCAAAACGCTATTGAACCAACGGCGAATCCGCGCCATCGAGCAAGATGCCGCGGATATCAGCCTGGCCGACCAGGTTCTTGAGGTACTGCGCCACCGCCACCTGCCACACGCGCTGATCGAGCTCGGCACGAATCGCCTCGTGCACCACCGCGAACGGCAACGCACGGCCTTCGACACGCTGGTCGACCCACACCAGGTGCACGCCATAGCGGCTTTCCAGCGGCTGCTGCGCCAGCCCTGGCGGCAGGCGCAGCAGTTGCCGCTCGAACTCGGGCACGGTCTGCCCCAGGCTGATCTGCCCCAGCGCCCCGCCCTGCTCTTTCGACGGGCACCCCGAATGGGCCAGCGCCAGCTCGGCGAAGCGCGCGCCATCCTCGGCCAGCTGGGCGATCAGGCGTTCGCCCAAGGCCCTGGCGTGGCTGCGCGCCTCGGCATCGTCCGGGGCGCAGGCCAGCAGGATATGCCGCACGGCCAGCAGCGGCGCGCTGGTGTAGCGTTCGCGGTTGTTGTCGTAGTAGTGCCGGCAAATGGCTTCGTCGGCACCCGGCAGTTGCAGCTCCTGCTCGATCAGCATCCGGGTCAGCGCCTCTTCCTCGCTTTCGCCCTGCGCGCACTGCGCCTGCAAGCCCAGTTGCGCGATGCGCTGGCGCAGCAGTTCACGCACCACCAACGCCTGGCTGGCCAGGAAGATCGCCTCCTCGCGGCTCGGCGCCGGGTGGTACTGCAGCTCGCGGGCGATCGCCGCCCCTTCGAGGGCCACGCCATTGACCGTGATACGCGGCCACTGCAGCTCGCTGGTCGCGATCAGCGTCGCGGCATCCGGCAGCTGCTCGTGGGTATTTGCAATGCCCATGTTCGGGCCTCCTTCATCCAGTGCGGGGGCTCGCGCCCCCACGGTCATCAACCTTTCTGGCGCACGATCTGGTAGCGCCGGCCCAGGTACCACACCGGCGCGCTGACGAAATGCACCAGGCGGGTGAAGGGGAACAGCACGAACAGGGTCAGGCCGAGGAACACGTGCAGCTTGTACACCAGGCCCACCTGGGCGATCGCCGCGGCCGCCCGTTGCGGTTGCAAGGTCACGGTGTACTGCGCCCAGTCGGCCAGCATCACCATCACCGAGCCGTCCAGGTGCTGGGTGGACGCGACGATGGTCAGCAGGCCGAGCGACAGCTGGGTCAGCAACACCACCAGGATCAGGATGTCGGAGACGCTCGAGCTGGCACGTACCCGTGGGTTGAACAGGCGCCGATGCAGCAACATCACCAGGCCGATGAAGCACAGCACGCCGAAGAAACCACCCGACACCATGGCCAGCAACTGCTTCTCGGCAGTGCCGATGACATGGTGGTACACCGCCTCGGGCGTCAGCAGGCCGACGAAGTGGCCGGCGAGGATGAACAGCACGCCGACGTGGAACAGGTTGCTGGCGATGCGCATGTAGCGCCGGTCGGCCGGGGTCTGGCTGAAGATCTGGCTGGAGCCGGCCTTCCAGCTGTACTGCGACAGGTCGAAGCGCGCCCAGCTGCCGACCAGGCAGATGGCCAGGGCGATGTACGGGTAGACCCCGAACACCAGCAGATCGACGTTAGACATTGCGCACCTCCCGAGCCTGGGCATCCGCCCCCTCATGCTTGAAATCCACCCAGTGCAACGGCACCGGCACCTCCTCGCGCGCCTTGCCAGGCGCACGTGGCTGGCTGGCGCAGCGCTCCTGCTGCTCGGCCTTGAGAAAGTCCACGGCCTCTTCCTCCCAGACCTTGTCCATCGCTTCCAACGAGTCGTCGCGTGGCTCGTCGGCCACCCGTTCGCGGGCAGCCTCCATGACCTGGCCCGATTGCACCCCGGCGATCTGCAACAGGGCCCGGAAACACGCCGCGTAGCGGCTGCCCCGCTCCTCCAGGCGCGCAGCCAGCAGTGCCAGCAGGTGCGCTACATCGGCCAGGCCCTCGCGGGCGCCCAGGTCGTCGCAGGTCGCGAGGTACTCCAGGTACAGCGGGATGTAGTCCGGCAGCTCGCGCACGCCGATGGCAAAGCCGGCGGCTTCGTACTGGGCCATCAGGTCGACCATGGCCTGGCCACGGTCGCGGGACTCGCCATGCACGTGCTCGAACAGCAGCAGGGACAACGCCCGGCCCCGTTCGAACAGCGCGTCGTAGCGCTCCTGGACATCCATTGGCTCGGCGCCGGTCAGTTCGTCGAGCAGGCAGCGCAACGCCGCGCGCTGGGCGGGGCTGATCTGGCGGGCGGCGTCGATCGCCTGGGCCAGCTCGGCACGGGCCTGCCACAGCGGCGCCTCGGGGTAGTCGAGCAGCAGGGAAATCACCTTGAGAATGCGCATGTTCATTTCTCCCACAGCTGGACGGTCTTGAGCACATCGCGGCGGTTGGCCTTCTTCGCCCCGAACAGGTTGATGTCGGAGCTGCCGCCACACCCGCTGCCAAAGCTGAAGCCGCAGCCGGAACGCTCGGCGAAGGCGTCGCTCATGGCCTCCTCGCGGTGCGCCGAGGGCACGACGTAGCGGTCTTCGTAGTTGGCGATGGCCAGGTAGCGGTACATGTCCTCGCACTGGGCCTGGGTCAGGCCGACCGAGGCCAGCACGTCCAGGTCGCGCACGCCGTCCACCTGCTCGGCGCGTTTGTAGGCGCGCATCGCCAGCAGGCGCTTGAGGGCCAGGCGCACCGGCGCTTCGTCGCCGGCGGTGAGCAGGTTGGCCAGGTAGCGCACCGGGATGCGCAGGCTGTCGACATCGGGCAGTACGCCATCCAGGCTCACGCTGCCGGCAGCGGCGGCGTTCTGGATCGGCGACAGCGGCGGCACGTACCAGACCATCGGCAGGGTGCGGTACTCCGGGTGCAGCGGCAGGGCCAGTTGCCAGTCCACCGCCAGCTTGTACACCGGCGACTGCTGCGCCGCCTCGATCACCGACATCGGCACGCCATCCTTCAGGGCCTGCTCGATGACCTGCGGATCGTTAGGGTCGAGGAACATCTCCAGTTGCTTGCGGTACAGGTCCTGCTCGCCCGGGGTGCTGGCCACCTCATGGATGCGGTCGGCGTCGTACAGCAGCACGCCGAGGTAGCGAATACGCCCGACGCAGGTTTCCGAGCACACCGTGGGCATGCCCGCCTCGATGCGCGGGTAGCAGAAGATGCACTTCTCGGACTTGCCGCTCTTCCAGTTGAAATAGATCTTCTTGTACGGGCAGCCGCTGATGCACATGCGCCAGCCACGGCATTTCTCCTGGTCGATCAGGACGATGCCGTCTTCCTCGCGCTTGTAGATCGCCCCGCTGGGGCAAGACGCCGCGCAGGCGGGGTTCAGGCAGTGCTCGCACAGGCGCGGCAGGTACATCATGAAGGTGTTCTCGTACTCCCCGTAGATGTCGGCCTGGACCTGATCGAAGTTCTTGTCCTTGCGCCGCTTGGCGAACTCGGTGCCGAGGATCTCCTCCCAGTTCGGCCCCCACTCGATCTTCTCCATGCGCTGGCCAGACACCAGCGAACGCGGCCGCGCCACCGGCTGGTGCTTGGCCTGCGGCGCGCTGTGCAGGTGCTGGTAGTCGAAGTCGAACGGCTCGTAGTAGTCGTCGATGGCCGGCAGGTCAGGGTTGGCGAAGATATTCGCCAGCACCCGGAACTTGCCGCCGATGCGCGGGTTGATCGAGCCATCGCGGTTACGCACCCAACCGCCTTTCCACTTGTCCTGGTTCTCCCATTCCTTGGGGTAGCCGATACCGGGCTTGCTCTCGACGTTGTTGAACCAGGCGTATTCCATGCCTTCGCGGCTGGTCCAGACGTTCTTGCAGGTGATCGAGCAGGTGTGGCAGCCGATGCACTTGTCCAGGTTCAGGACCATGCCGACTTGCGATCGAATCTTCATGGCTATCTCCTCAGAGGTCGTTGGGCAGTGGCTGTGGCAGGGCATCGCCGCCCAAGCCACCGACATCGGTGCCATCGAGCCAGTCGACCTTGCTCATCTTGCGCACCACGACGAACTCGTCGCGGTTGCAGCCGACCGTGCCGTAGTAGTTGAAACCGTAGGCCTGCTGGGCATAGCCACCGATCATGTGGGTGGGCTTGAGCACCACGCGGGTCACCGAGTTGTGGTGGCCGCCGCGGGTCTTGGTGCTCTCGGCACCAGGCACGTTCACGATGCGTTCCTGGGCGTGGTACATCATCGCCATGCCCTCCTTGACCCGCTGGCTGACCACCGCACGGGCAGTGAGCGCACCGTTGGCGTTGAAGCACTCGATCCAGTCGTTGTCCTCGATGCCGACCTTCTTCGCGTCGATCTCCGAGAGCCACACGATCGGCCCGCCACGGCTCAAGGTGAGCATGATCAGGTTGTCGCTGTAGGTGCTGTGGATGCCCCACTTCTGGTGCGGGGTGATCCAGTTGAGCGCGATCTCCGGGTTGCCGTTGGGCTTCTTGCCCTTCACGTAGTCCACGGTGCGGGTGTCGATCGGCGGACGATAGCTTTGCAACTGCTCGCCGAAGGCCTGCATCCACGGGTGGTCCTGGTAGAACTGCTGGCGGCCGGTGAGGGTGCGCCAGGGGATCAGCTCGTGGACGTTGGTGTAGCCGGCGTTGTAGCTCACGTGCTCGTCCTCCAGGCCCGACCAGGTGGGGCTGGAGATGATCTTGCGCGGCTGCGCCTGGATATCGCGGAAGCGGATCGCCTCATGCGCCTTGGGCACGGCCAGGTGGCTGTGGTCGCGGCCGGTGAACGCCGACAGCGCGGCCCAGGCCTTCACCGCCACATGGCCGTTGGTTTCCGGCGCCAGGCTGAGGATCACTTCGGCGGCGTCGATGGCCGACTCGATCTTCGGCCGGCCCTGGCTCACGCCTTCGTCACGCACGGTGTGGTTGAGCTCGGCGAGGAACTCCACCTCGTGCTCGGTGTTCCAGTTGATGCCCTTGCCGCCGTTGCCAAGCGTGTCGAGCAGCGGGCCGAGGGAGGTGAACTTCTTGTAGGTGGCCGGGTAGTCGCGCTCGACCACGGTCATGTTCGGGCAGTTCAGGCCCGGCACCGGCGCCACGCCTTCGGTCTTCCAGTCGCTGCCGCCGAACGGCTGGGCCAGCTCGCCGGGGGTGTCGTGCAGCAGCGGCACGGTGACCAGGTCCTGCTCGACACCCAGCTGGCCTTCGCTCATGGCCGAGAACGCCTTGGCGATGCCCTTGTAGATCTCCCAGTCCGAACGCGCTTCCCAGGCCGGGTCGATGGCGGCGGACAGCGGATGGATGAACGGGTGCATGTCCGAGGTGTTCATGTCGTCCTTCTCGTACCAGGTCGCGGTCGGCAGGACGATGTCGGAGTACATGCAGGTCGAGGACATGCGAAAGTCCAGGGTGGTGACCAGGTCGAGCTTGCCGATGGCACCTTCCTCCACCCACTCGGCTTCGCTCGGCTTGACGCCGCCGCGCTTGCCCAGGTCTTCGTTCATCACGCCGTTGCGGGTGCCGAGCAGGTACTTGAGCATGTACTCATGGCCCTTGCCGGAGCTGCCCAGCAGGTTCGAGCGCCAGATGAACAGGTTGCGCGGGAAGTTGGCCGGGTTGTCCGGCTGCTCGCAGGCAAAGCGCAGGGAGCCGTCCTGCAGCGACGTGAGCACGTAGTCCTGCGGCGTCATGCCGGCCGCGGCGGCATCGCGGGTGATCTGCAGCGGGTTGCGGTTGAGCTGCGGCGCGCTGGGCAGCCAGCCGGCACGCTCGGCGCGGATGTTGTAGTCGAGCATGTGCTCGGGGAACTGCGACTTGTCGGCCAACGGCGAGAGCACTTCGTGGATGCTCATCTTCTCGTGGCGCCACTGCGAGCTGTGGTTGTAGAAGAAGCTGGTGCCGTTCATCTGCCGGGGCGGACGGCTCCAGTCCAGGCCGAAGGCCAGCGGCAGCCAGCCGCACTGCGGGCGCAGCTTCTCCTGGCCGACATAGTGGGCCCAGCCGCCACCGGTCTGGCCGACGCAACCGCAGAGCATGAGCATGTTGATCAGCCCGCGGTAGTTCATGTCCATGTGGTACCAGTGGTTCATCGCCGCTCCGACGATGATCATGCTGCGGCCATGGGTCTTGTCGGCGTTGTCGGCGAACTCGCGGGCAACCTGGATGGCCTTTTCGCGCGACACGCCGGTGATGCGCTCCTGCCAGGCCGGGGTGCCCGGCACGCTGGCGTCGTCGTAGCTGCTGGCCACGTTGGCGCCACCCAGGCCACGGTCGATGCCGAGGTTGGCGGCCATCAGGTCGAACACCGTGGCGACCTTGGCCTGGCGGCCGTCGGCCAGGGTCAGGGTGCGCACCGGCACACGGCGCAGCTGGACCTCGTCGCCCGGGGCGGCGGCGAAGTGTTCGTGGTACTGGCCACCGAAGTAAGGGAAGGCCACTTCGGCGACATCGCCGTCGCCGATCAGGCTCAAGCGCAAGTCGGTGCTGCGCCCCTCACCGCCCTCGCGGGCCTCGATGTTCCATTTGCCCTTCTCGCCCCAGCGGTAACCGATGGCGCCCTGTGGCGAGACCAGCCCGGCGCTGTTGTCGTCGATGGCAATGGTCTTCCACTCGGGGTTGTTGTCCTGGCCCAGGTTGCCAGCCAGGTCCGAGGCCCGCAGGAAACGGTCGGCGCTGTAGCCATCGTCCCGCGCCTGGAGCAGCACCAGCATGGGCAAGTCGGTGTAGCGCTTGGCGTAGCTGCGGAAGTAGTCGCTGGGCGTGTCGAGGTGGAACTCCTTGAAGATCACGTGGGCGAAGGCCTGGGCCAGCGCCGCGTCGGTACCCTGCTTGGGGTTGAGCCAAAGGTCGGTGAGCTTGGCCACCTCGGCGTAGTCCGGGGTGATGGCCACGGTCTTGGTGCCCTTGTAGCGCACCTCGGTGAAGAAGTGCGCATCCGGGGTTCGAGTCTGCGGGACGTTGGAGCCCCAGGCGATGATGTAGTTGGCGTTGTACCAGTCGGCCGACTCCGGCACGTCGGTCTGCTCGCCCCACACCTGCGGCGAGGCCGGCGGCAGGTCGCAGTACCAGTCGTAGAACGACAGGCACACGCCACCGATCAGCGACAGGTAGCGGGCACCGGCGGCGTAGCTGACCATCGACATGGCCGGGATCGGCGAGAAACCCACCACCCGGTCCGGGCCATGCTGCTTGACGGTATGCACGTTGGCTGCGGCGATGATCTCGTTGACTTCGTCCCAGCTCGAACGCACGAAGCCACCCATGCCGCGCTGGCACTTGTACGACTCGGCCTTGGCCGGATCGTCGACGATGCTGGCCCAGGCGTCCACGGGCGCCAGCGTGCGGCGCGCCTCACGCCACAGCTTGAGCAGCGGCTTGCGCACCTTGGGGTATTTCAGGCGGTTGGCGCTGTAGATGTACCAGCTGTAGCTGGCACCGCGCGGGCAGCCGCGTGGCTCGTGGTTGGGCAGGTCGCTGCGGGTACGCGGGTAGTCGGTCTGCTGGGTTTCCCAGGTGATCAGGCCGTTCTTCACGTAGATCTTCCAGGAGCACGACCCGGTGCAGTTCACCCCATGGGTGGAACGCACGATCTTGTCGTACTGCCAACGCGAACGGTAGACGTTCTCCCAGTCGCGGGACTCCTGGCGGGTCTCGCCGTGGCCATCGGCGAACTCACCCTGCTTGCGCTTGAAGAAGCGCATCTGGTCGAGTAGGTGGCTCATGTTCTGTTCCTCTCAGGCTGAGCGCGGTGGCCCGCGCTCGTGGTCAAGTCGTCGGGCTCGGTCAGCAAGGGGTCTCGGCGCCTTTGCGCGAGTACCACCACCAGGTCACCAGGATGCAGCTGACGTAGTAGGCGATGAACGCGTACAGGGCCGCTTCCGGCCCCCCGGTCAGGGCCAGGGAGCTGCCGAAGCTCTTGGGGATGAAGAAGCCGCCGAAGGCGCCGACGGCGGAGCTAAAGCCCAGCACCGCGGCCGACTCCTTGCCCGCCTCGCGCAGGGCCCGCTCGCGTTCGGCCGGCTGGGCCTTGGCGCTGGCGCGTTCGTGCAGGGTGCGGAAGATCACCGGGATCATGCGGAAGGTGGAGCCGTTGCCGATGCCGGTGGTGACGAACAGCACCATGAACATGCTGAGAAAGCCGAAGAAGTGCCCCGCCTCACCTTCGCCGGGCAGGAAGGCGATGACCCCAAGCACGGCGGCGATCATCAGCACGAAGTTCCACAGGGTCACCCGCGCCCCGCCAAGCTTGTCCGAGATCCAGCCACCCAGTGGCCGTGCCAGGGCCCCGACCAAGGGGCCGAGGAAAGCGAACTGAAGCGCATTGACCTCAGGGAAGGCGGTCTTGATCAGCAGCGGGAAGGCGGCGGCAAAACCGATGAACGAGCCGAAGGTGGCCAGGTACAGCCAGCACATCAGCCAATTGTGCTTGCGCTTGAAGATCACCGCCTGCTCGGAGAACGAGGCGCTGGCGCATTTGAGGTCATTCATGCCGAACCAGGCGGCGAGGGTCACCAGGATGATCAATGGCACCCAGACCAGGCCGGCGTTCTGCAGCCACATCGCCCCGCCATCGGCCAGTTCGCTCGGCTCGCCACCGGCGGCGCCGAACAGGCCCACGCCGATGACCAGCGGCACCAGGAACTGCATCCCGGACACCCCCAAATTGCCCAACCCGGCATTCAGGCCCAGGGCCGTGCCCTGCTGCGCCTTGGGGAAGAAGAAGCTGATGTTGGACATCGACGAGGCGAAGTTGCCGCCGCCGAAGCCGCACAGCAGCGCGATGATCACGAACACGCTGTAGGGCGTGGCGGTGTCCTGCAGCGCCACGCCCATCCACACGGCCGGCAGCAGCAGCGAAGCGGTGCTCAGCGCGGTCCAGCGGCGGCCGCCGAACACCGGCACGATGAACGCATAGAACACCCGCAAGGCCGCACCGGACAGGCCCGGCAGCGCCGCCAGCCAGAACAGCTGGTCGGTGGTGAAGGCAAAGCCTGCGGCGTTCATGCGCACGATCACCGTGCTCCATACCATCCACATGGCGAAGGCCAGGAACAGCGCGGCGATGGAGATCCACAGGTTGCGGCTGGCGATGGCCTTGCCGGTGGCGCCCCAGAACTGCGGGTCTTCCGGACGCCAGTCTTCGATCACTGGCCCCGGCTGGAGCGCACCGCCCACAGCGGGGTTGTTGGATGCCGACATGATCAGTCTCCTCGAGGTTTCAGGAATCGGAACGGGGGGTGCCGAGGACGGGTGTCCGACGGACTTCGCTGAGGTACATCCAGATCAGCGAGACCCAGACCACGCCGTACAGCAGCATGAAGTTGGAGCTGCGCACGCCGGTCAGGTCGACCAGCGCACCGAACAGGATCGGCAGGACGAAGCCGCCCAGGCCGCCGGCCAGGCCGACGATGCCGGACACCGCACCCATGCGCTCCGGGAACTCGTCGGCGATGTACTTGAACACCGAGGCCTTGCCGAAGGCCCAGGCGACACCGACGACGAACATCAACAGGGTGAACACCCAGGCGTTGAGGCCGATGTGGAAGGTGCGCGGGCCGTCGACGGTGTGCAGGGTGAGGTCGGTCTGCGGGTACGACAGCAAGAACAGGCACACCCAGCTCACCCACAGCACCCACCAGGTCACGCTGTGCGCGCCCCAGCGGTCCGACATCCAGCCGCCCAGCGCACGCAGCACGCCGCCCGGCAGCGAGAAACAGGCGGCCAGCAGCGCGGCGCCCTGCAGGCTGAAGCCGTATTCGGCGACGTAGTACTGGGTCATCCACAGGGCCAGGGCAACGTAGCCGCCGAAGACGATCGAGTAGTACTGGCAGTAACGCCAGACGCGGGGGTCCTTGAGGGTGGCGAGTTGCTCGCGCAGGGACACGCTGGCCGCCACCCGGTGCGACTTGTCGTCGAAGGTGAAGCACCAGAACAGCAGCGCAGTGACCAGCAGGATCGCCGCGAATGCCTTCGGCACCATCTGCCAGCCGGCAGCGACGATGATCGCCGGGGCGAGGAACTTGGTCAGCGCCGAGCCGGCGTTGCCGGCGCCGAAGATGCCCATGGCCAGCCCCTGCCTGGACGCGTCGAACCACTTGGCGACGTAGGCGATGCCTACCGAGAACGAACCACCGGCAAGGCCGACGAACAGGCCCAGGACGAGGAACTGCCAGTACGCGGTCGCATGGCCGATCAGGTAGATCGGCAACACGCAGGCCAGCATCAGCACGAAGAACACGATGCGCCCGCCGAAGCGGTCGCCCAGCATGCCCAGCGGCAGGCGCACCAGCGAGCCACTGAGCACCGGCGTGGCGGCCAGCAGGCCGAATTGGGTTTCGTTGAGGTCGAGCAGATCCTTGATAGGCACCCCCAGCACCGCGAACATCATCCACACCATGAAACAGACGGTGAACGCGGTCGTGCTCATCCCGAGCACCAGCCCCTGTTGTACCTTGCGTTGCATGAACGCTCTCCAGGGCGACTTGTCCAGCGCAGGCTAGGAGCATGCCGGCAGGCCACGATTGACCTGCATCAAGGCGGCAGGGGCCGGGGCGGGCTTACCATGGCGGCATCTACCACCAAAGTGGTAGAGCCTTACTTGGCGGTTTAATCCTTTTAAATCAAATAGTTAGTCAATATTGCAGGACGCTTCGCGACGCCACTGGACGGCCTGGGATTCTTTGGAGGTAGCGCGATGCTGAACTGGCTGAAGAGCTCGCTGCCCGCGCGGGCAGGGCTGGCCGTGGTCCTGCTGGCCACCCTCAGCCTGGCCAGCACCTTCAGTGCCGTGCTGATCGCCCGGGTCAGCGAGAACGACGCCGCGGCCATGAACACCGCCGGCTCCCTGCGCATGGCCACCTTCCGCCTCAACTGGCAACTGGCGTCCGATGCCTCGGCCGCCACCCTCGAGCAACTGCGCCAGGACATGCAGCAGCGCCTGGCGAGCCCAACGTTGGCGTACACGCTGCAAGACGGCGACGACAGCCCGGTCGGCAAGGCCTTCTCGAAGGTCCTCGGACAATGGCAAGGTCACTTGCTGCCGGCGCTGGAGGCCAATGACCGGCAATTGTTCCAGCGCGAGGCACAGGTGTTCGTCGACCATCTCGAAGACTTCGTCCTGCAACTGCAGAAACAGAGCGAGCGGCGCCAGGGCTGGCAACAGAACATCCAGGGCGCGGCGCTGCTGATCACCGTGGTCATCCTGCTGGTCGGCCTGTTCGAGCTGCACAGCGGTGTGATCGCACCGCTACAGGAGCTGGTCCGCGCCACCGAGCGCTTTCGCGCCGGCAAGCTCGATGCGCGCATCCGCTATCGCTCGCGCGACGAACTGGGGCAGATGGCCGATAGCTTCAACGCCATGGCCGAGGCCATCGAACAGTCCCACCGCACGCTGGCTTCGCGGGTCGCGGAGAAAACCCAGGAACTGGCCCAGAGCAACGCCGCCCTCGACCTGCTCTGCCATGCCAGCCGCAGCATCGCCACCCAGCCGACCAGCGCCGAGCACCTGGACGCACTGATCGTCAGCTTCCAGCAACGCCTGCCCGGCCTGCGCCTGTCGCTGTGCCTGCGCGGCGGAGCCGAGGCCGGCCAGGGGCAACTGATCGCCCTGCATGGCGACAACGACACCCGTGAAGTGTGCGCCCCCCAGGACTGCGCCGGTTGCGAACGCCAGCGCCTGGCCAACCGCTTCAGCCTGCAGGTCAGCTCCCAGGGCAACGTGCTCGGCGACCTGCGTGCCCACTTCATCGACGGCCATGCCGCCCACCCATGGGAGCGCGAACTGATCCAGGCCCTGGCCGACCTGATCGGCACCAGCCTGTCGCTGGAAGGCCAGCGCGAGAAGGACAACCGCTTGCTGCTGCTCGACGAGCGCACCACCATCGCCCGCGAGCTGCATGACTCCCTGGCCCAGGCCCTGTCGTACATGAAGCTGCAGGTCAGCCGCCTGCAAACCCTGATCCGCCGTGGCGAGAACGCCGAGCACCTGCTGGTGGTGAGCGATGAACTGCGCGAAGGGCTGAACAATGGCTATCGCCAGTTGCGCGAGCTGCTGACCACCTTCCGCCTGCAGATCCAGGACGGTGGCCTGGAGCAGGCGCTGGAGGACACCGCCCGCGAGTTCGCCGAACGGGGCGCGATGCGCGTACACCTGCAACAGCAGCCGCTGGCCTTCAGCCTCGGCGCCAACGAACAGATCCACGTGCTGCAGATCGCCCGCGAAGCGCTGTCCAACTGCGCCCGCCACGCGCAGGCCAGCGAGGCCTGGGTGCACGTGCGCCAGCTGGGCGGCGAGGTCGAGTTGCTGGTGGAGGACGATGGCATCGGCATCCAGCCCGGCTACGACGGCCGCCTGCACCATGGCCTGAACATCATGCAAGAGCGCGCCCGCAGCCTGGGCGGCCAGCTCAGCCTGGCCCCCCGTGAACCCCATGGCACCCAGGTGCGACTACGTTTCGCGCCGAGCTTTTTGCGTCAACCCGAGGTACTCGCATGAACGCTACCGCCCCTCACACCCTGCTGCTGGCCGACGACCACCCGATGATGCGCCGCGCGCTGCGCCAGTTGATCGAGCTGGAGCACGACCTGGTGGTGGTCGGCGAGGCCAACAACGGCCTGGAAGCCTGCGCCCTGGTGGAGCGGCTGCAGCCGGACCTGGTGGTGCTCGACCACAACATGCCTGAACTCAACGGCGTCGAAGCGCTCAAGCGCCTGCGCGAGCAGGGCTATGCGGGGCGGATCCTGCTGTTCACGGTGTCCGATGCCGAACAGGATGTGAGCGATGCCATGCGCTTCGGTGCCAATGGCTACCTGCTCAAGGACATGGAGCCGGAGCTGCTGATCGACAGGTTGCACGAGGTGCTGGCGGGGGGCCTGGTGGTCAGCCCATCGCTGACCACGGTGCTGGCCCAGGCGCTGCGGGCATCCCACGGCGCCAGCTCGCAGGACCTGACGGACCGGGAGCGGCAGGTGTTGAAGATGATCGCCGGCGGGTTGAGCAACAAGATGATCGGCAACAAGCTGGGGATCACCGAAGGGACGGTGAAGGTGCATGTGAAGAACCTGCTGCACAAGCTGGGGCTGCGCTCGCGGGTGGAGGCGGCGGTCTGGGCGCTGGAGAACCTGCGCTAGGGCCTGCATTCCCGGGGCCGCTTCGCGCCCCATCGCCGGCAAGCCGGCTCCCACAGGGACCGCGGCGACCACATATGATGCGGTTTGGCGGGGCGCTGTGGGGGCCGGCGGGCCG
>NZ_JBCGFQ010000046.1:0-42287 GCF_040984075.1 Pseudomonas sp. I2 | reverse complement strand
TAGGCCGAAACGGACAAGCTCAGGTCCAGGGTCATGCCTTCGGCATCGCTCAGCGCCACCACCGCCGGGATTTTCGGCTGGGTGCTGGGGTAGTGCCGGGCCATGGCGCAGAGGCTGCCGATGGGCAGGCGGGCCTGTGGCGACTCGTCGAGGTTGGTGTAGATGGCTCCGGCTTGACGCTCGCCAACGGCAGTGTGCAGGCCTGCACGGCCAAGACGGCAACGCCCAAGGCCGAGTCGGCACCCCTGGTCGATGCCTTCGCTCCGACCAAGACCAGCATCTCCCTGGGCAACGAGCGCGAGACGCGCCGAGCCGTGTTGAGCATGGCCGAGTTCATCAACCAGCAAGACCCATACGACCCCACCGGCTACCAACTGCGCCGTTTCGGTTTGTGGGCCCATATCCAGGCGGCGCCGATGGCCAGGCACGAGCACCGCACGGAGCTGATGGCGGTGCCGGCGGATATCGCCCTGGGCTACGAAGAGGCGATTACCGGCACGGCGATCGACCCCGCCTTGCTGCTGCGCATCGAAAAGAGCGTGACCGCCTCGCCGTACTGGATTCGCGGCAGCTTCCTGGCGGCAACCGTCGCTACCCGTTTGGCGATGGGCGAGGTGGCCGAAGCCATTCGTAGTACCTGCGCCCGGTTCGTGCAGCGCTTGCCCGCGCTGCAGCAGTTGCGCTTCAGCGATGGCATGGCCTTCGTCGATGACCAAAGCCTTGCGTGGCTCGCAGGTGGGCAGGCCCAGGCTGGCCAAGGGGCGCCTTCGCACGCGTTCGGCGGCCTGCGCGAGGAACTGTTCAGCCAGCTGGAATCTGGCGGTGTGGAACCCGTGCTGCTGCGGCTACAGGGCATGCAAGCGGACTTTCGCGCGCCTCGCGAGCGCTGCCACAGCACGGTGATCGCCGCCGACCTGCTCGCCGCGCGGGGCCTCTCGTGGCTCGCCCAGGACCTGTGCGCCAGCGTTGCCCGGACCATGCAGCAAACGACCGCCGATGCGTGGGAGCCGGAGGTCTTCCAACGGCTCCAGCAATACAGCGCCGCTTCGGTGTTGATCGATCAGGACAAGGACTAGGAGCCCTCATGAATCGACTCTGGACATCATTCAAACGTTGGGGCTTGCCGCTGGCCACGCGCATCGGCGTGGCGATGCCGCTGCTGCTCGGGGTGGGGGCCTTGCTGATGCTGGTCGCCATCTGGTGGCTTGGCCCGCACTGGACCTGGCGTGGGCAACAGCTACTGGCGAACGTGGCGCAGCGCAGCGTGGCCAGCCTGGTGCTCGTCCTGGTACCGCTGCTGTGCTGGTCGCTCGTTCTGCGCGTGCGGTTTCGTCGGCTGCAAGCGGAGCGTCGGCAGGCGCTCGCGGCCGAGGCCGATCCTTGCCTGCCGTTCGTCATGGCCCAGGAGCAGGCACTGAACCGGGGGCTGGCGAACTACCTCGAGCATGCGGGTGGGCGTCGGGCGCTGTATCGGCTGCCTTGGTACCTGCTGCTGGGCGAAGAGCAGGCCGGCAAGAGCCGTTTCATCGAGCACTCGAACCAGTGTTTTTCCCTGACCCGTATCGACCAGGCCCAGGCCCGTGGCCGCCACGCCGAAGACGTCCCCTATCCGGTGCAGTGGTGGATCGGCAATGAGGCCGTCATTCTCGACCCGCCAGGCGAATTCCTCACCCAGGCCTCCTTGGGGAATCACGTGCCCGGTGGGGCAGGCGACACACAACCTGCAGTGCCAGCCGCTACTCCATCCAAGCTCTGGAACCACTTGCTGGGCTGGTTGGTGCGCAACCGAAGCCGCAGGGCCCTCAATGGCCTGCTGCTGGTCGTCGATCTGTCATCGCTGTTGCACGCCACGCCCGCCCAACGCACCGCGCTCGCCCATGTGCTGCGCACGCGCTTGCATGAAGTGAGCAGCCAGCTGGGTTCACGCCTGCCGCTTTACGTGGTGATGAGCAAGGTCGACTTGCTGGACGGTTTCGAGCCGTTCTTCGCTCGCCTTTCGGACTCGCAACGCGAGCAAATGCTGGGGTTCACCTTCAAGCTGGAGACCATTGGCACGTTCGACGCCTGGTTGGACGAGTTCGCCGATCATTACGATCAACTGATCGTCCGGCTGTATGAGCAGATGCTGGAGCACCTGTGTGTGTTGGGCTGCCCGCGACAGCGCGAGGGCCTCACGTCGTTGCACGCGCAGTTGATGGGCCTGCGCCCGACCTTGCTGAACTTTCTGCGCGAGGTGCTGGCGAGCGACCGCTTCACCACGCCGGCATTGGTGCGAGGGGTGTACTGGTCCTCGGTGCTTCAGCAAGGCGAAACGCGCAATGCGTTCGTCCGCGAGGCGGCACAGCCCTACGTGGCCGAGCCCCCCCTGCGCGAAGGCAAGCCGCAGGACAAGGCATCGGTCTATTTCACCCAGCAGGTCTTCCAGCGCGTCATCTATCAAGAAGCGGGCCTTGCCGGCGACAACGTGAAAGTGGCACGCCACAAGCGCCACCTGTTGTGGGTAGGTTCGGGGGTAGGCGCCCTGGCGATCGCCATTGCCGTCGCCAACTGGCAGCGCTACTTCGATATCAACGGGGCCAAGGCGACCAGCGTGCTGGCCAAGAGCCAGGCATTCAGCCTCCAGCATGTGGACCAGCAGGTGGACCCGACCGGGCGGAACCTGTTGGCGCCGTTGGATCAGATTCGCGATGCGGTTTCCGTATTCGGTGACTACCGTTCGGCATGGCCGGGCGTGGCCGATTTCGGCCTTTATCAAGGGCGTGACATTGGGCCAAGGGTCGATGAGGCTTACCTGAGCCTGTTGTCGCGACGCTTCCTGCCGGCCATTGCCAGTGGTGTCGTCGATGCCATGAGTGCCGCCCCCGAGGGCAGCGAACGACAGATGGCTGCGCTCAGGGTCTATCGAATGATCGAGGAGCGCCAGAACCGTCGCCCTGGCTGGGTGGAGGACTGGATGGCCCGGCAGTGGCAGCTCGCGTTCCCTGGGCAAGGGCAACTGCAGCGAGACTTGATGCGCCACCTGGAGTACGCCTTGGCCTATGCCGATACCGACTTGTCGCAGTATCGCCAGCGCGTCAGTGAAACCCAGCAATCGCTGCGCAAGGTCCCGCTGCCGCAGCGCGTGTACGCCAGCCTCAAGCAGCAGGCGCGAGAGCGGTTGCACACTGGCCTGGACCTGCGCAACCAGGTCGGGCCGGCATTCGATATCGTCTACCAGCCGGCCGCCGGTGCCGCGCACGGGTACGACGGCATCCGGCTGGCCCCGCTGCTGACGGCCAAAGGCTTGAAGGACTACTTCGAGCCACGCAGCCAACAGCTCACCGAGATGGCGATGATCGACCAGTGGGCGTTGGGTGAGCGCGACCAGGCGCACTACACCGATGCCGACCGCGAAGCCTTGACCGAACGCATTGGCAACCTGTACAGCAGCGACTACATCGACAGCTGGCGGCGGGCCTTGAATGCCTTCGCGGTGGCCGACTTCCATGACCTGAACCATGGCGTCTCGATACTCGAACAACTGACGGGGCCTGCGGCGCCGTTGCAGCGGCTGCTGGAAACCGTGCGGGACAATACCGTCCTGTCCTCGGCGCCGGCTGCAGCAGAGCAGGGCGAGGCCGCCGTGCTCAAGCGTGTCGGTGGTGCATTCGAGCAACAGCAGGCCATGGGGATTCAGCGGGCGTTCGCGGGCTTGAATGCCCTGTTGCAGCCAAAAGGAGAGAGCCCGAGCTACTACGATGAAACGCTCGACGCCATCATCGCTGTCCACGGCTACGCGAAAGCGGTGCAGGACAGCCCGGACCGAGGCAAGGCCGCATTGCACGCGGTACTCCAGCGCTTCTCGATGACGGCGCCCGACCCGATCGGCAACCTGCAACGCATCGCCACCGGGCTGCCCGAGCCCATCAAGCAACAGGTCAGGAAAGTCGCCGAGCAAACCGCCTACGTACTGAATGTCGAGGCACTGCGCGAGTTGGAACGGCGTTGGGATGCCGAGGTGTACAGCTTCTTCCAGCAGCGGCTGGCGGGGCGCTATCCCTTCGTCGTTCGGGCGCCCGATGCTTCGCTGGATGACTTCGAGGCGTTCTTCGGGCCCAAGGGGCGCTTGCAGCAGTTCCAGGACCAGTACCTCAAGGTCTTCCTGAAGGACAATCTCGAGGCGCTGCAGCCCGGCCAGCACGGTGAGTCGCTGATCCGTAGCGACCTGATCGAGCAGTTGGCAGCGGCAGACCGCATCCGCGAGACCTTCTTCGATCAACGCGGCAACCTCAGCGTGCAGTTCAGCATCGAGCCGCTGGGGCTCAGCGCGAACCAGCGCACCAGCCTGCTGGACCTGGATGGCCAATTGATTTCCTACACCCACGGCCCGAGCCAGATCACGGGTGTGGTTTGGCCCAATACCCTGGGGCAGCAGGTGCGCAGCAACCTCACATTGCTCAGGCGCAATGGCAACAGCAGCAGCCTGGAGTATCGCGGCCCCTGGTCGATGTTCCGCCTGCTCAGCCGGGGTGCGCTCAATGGCCGGACCGCGACCAGCGTGGACCTCGGTTTCAAAACGGGGGATGGCGTGATGCGCTATCGGCTGAGCGCCGAAAAAGCGT
The DNA here is from genome assembly GCF_040984075.1 of Pseudomonas sp. I2. Classification (NCBI taxonomy): domain Bacteria; kingdom Pseudomonadati; phylum Pseudomonadota; class Gammaproteobacteria; order Pseudomonadales; family Pseudomonadaceae; genus Pseudomonas; species Pseudomonas sp. I2. The sequence continues at coordinate 37,686 of NZ_JBCGFQ010000046.1, read as the reverse complement.
TCAACCCCATTACCCAGCAGCCCTTCAAGGGCTTCAGGCTGCCGCGTACCCTGCTTGGGCAGGTCCATCCCTGAGGGTGATGAAGCCCGCTTGATGAGTCGATCGTACCGGCCCCTTGGCGGCGAACCGCGCGAAGGGGCCGGTACAGGCTACCAACGCATCCTGACCCCGAGGCTGCCGATCAGCCCATTGAGGTCATTGTCATCCACATCGCTGCTGTAGTCGGCACTGACGAACAACGCCACCTTGGGCGTGACTCGCGCCACCAGCCCCAACCCCAGCTCGACGGTGGTGGAATTGCGCGAGCTGGAGATCTTGTCCACCTGGTCCAGCTTCACCGGCTCGGCATTGTTGAAGTCATACCAGACGTTGGTCCGCACATAGGGCTCGATGGGCATGCCGCGCACTTCGTAGCGCCCCGACAGCCTGGCGCCGACCCGGCCGCTCCAGCTCGGTTGGCTGTCGAAGGCCTGCAGGGTTTCTTCCTGTACCTGGTTGCCAGGGAAGAACTGCTGGTTGATCAACTGTGCCTGGGGCTCGATCACCCAGCCGCCACCCAGGCCGATGGGGTAGCCGCCTTCTACCGAGAAGGTCATCGCATGGCCGCTGTCGTTCAGGCGCTGGCCGCTCTCGCCGCGGCCATTGACGTCGATGCGCGTGCCCATGGCCACGGCATCGAGGTGCCAGCCTTGCTCGTGGGTCATGCTCCAGTACACCCCCAGGCTCTCGCCGCTGAGGTTGACGGCGTTCTTCTGCTTGTCGCCCAGCAGCCTGCGCGTGCCGTTTAAGCTGCTTTGCAGGTTGTTATGGCCGACGAATATCCCCGCGCGATGGACATTGCCACTGGCGGTTTCACGCACGAACAGGTCCGGGCCGATCATCAGTTGCTGGCTGGGCGCCTCCAGTTGCTCCGGCGCCTGCGCGCCGAGGCGTGGGCTGCCGGGGAAGAACTGCGCCCATTGGCTGGTGACCAGGTCCGGGGCTGCCTGCCCGTGGCGCTCGACCATCTGCTCGGAGAAGGCGTGCAAAGCGCTCAGGCCCAGGCCGCTGGCGCTGACCGGGTCCAGGGACAGTTGCGGCATCGTCGGCTGCTGCAGCAGGGCGGCGAAGGGCGCCTCCTCCTCCTGCAGGTCGAGCGCGAAGGTTTCCACCGGGGTTGCCAGGAGCAGCGACGTGGAAACCGCGCAGAAAATGCAGTCGAAACGCACAGGATTCGAGGTTCTTTTCATGGCGGATCTCCTCTGTTGTGTGTACAGCCCAAGGACCTGGCCTGATGTCACGAGCTGTACGACCGAACAGAGGGCGACTCAAACCAGCACGCAAGCCGGCCCGAGCGCGCACGAAAGGCGCGAGCTAGAGGCCCGGCGCGAGTTTTTCACGACTGGTGATAACGTTCAGCTAAGGAGAGGTCGGCGCCTGCGTCAAGAAAACGTGGAAACGCCGACAAGGTGGCAGGACAAGGTGCAACTCATTGAATACATGAGTAAACGATGCGCCTATAGCGAGGAAGGTTCTTTGCCGCTGCCCGGCTATGCCGAATCATTGCTAGAGCCGGACTTCCACCGCCAGCGGCAGGTGATCGGAGAGGTGTGTCCAGGGCCTGTGGCCGAGGATCTTCGGGGCGTGGCTCTCGGCGTTGCGCAGGTAGACGCGGTCCAGGCGCAGCAGCGGCAGGCGCGCCGGGTAGGTGCGGGCGAGCAGGCCATGGTGGCGTTCGAAGACCTCGTGCAGGCCTCGCTCGCGGCCCAGGGTGCGGTTGCCGCGCAACTGCCAGTCGTTGAAGTCGCCGGCGATGATCACCGGGGCATCCGCCGGCAAGGCGTCGAGCAGCTTGCGCAGCAGGCGCAGCTGCTTCTGCCGGTGACGCTCGAGCAATGACAGGTGCACGCAGATCGCATGCACCTGGCGCTGCCCAGGCACATCGAGGATGCAGTGCAACAGGCCACGGCGCTCGGGGCCTGTGATCGACACGTCGAGGTTGCGGTGCTCGATGATCGGGTATTTCGACAGCAGGGCGTTGCCGTGGTGGCCATCGGGGTAGACGGCGTTGCGCCCGTAGGCGAAGTCGCTCCACATGCTGTCGGCGAGGAACTCGTACTGGGAGGTCTGCGGCCAGCCGGGGTAGCGTGCGGCGTGGCGGTCGTGGCTGCCGAGCACTTCCTGGAGGAAGACGATGTCGGCCTGGGTGCTGCGCACCGCTTCGCGCAGTTCCGGCAGGATGAAGCGCCGGTTGAAGGCGGTGAAACCCTTGTGCGTGTTGACCGTCAGGACCCGTACCCGGTGTACGGCCGGGGCCTGGCTGACGGTGGCGAAACCTGGACTGCCGGCTTCGAGGTTCACGGTGGCTCCTGGTATCCATCTGCGACGAGAAGCATCGCCACCCCTGTGGGCGCGGCGGCCGATCTACAGTCTAGGACCGAACCATGCCGCTCGGGTTCACTCCTCCTCGCGTTGCAACACCATCAGCAGCAGCGAGCGCCCCTTGACCTCGAACTGGGTGTCGAACGCCAGGTGCTGCGGCTTGCGCATCTGTGGCCGGTCGGTGTCGACCAGGCAGCTCCAGTAGTCGCCTTCCGGCACCGTCGGCAACTGGAAGGGCACGGTGTCGTGGTAGGCATTGACGATCAGCAGCAGGGTAGCCTCGCCCCCAGGGCGGGCGATGCCGCTGACCTGGGCACGGCCGTCCATGAGCATTCCCAGGCAGCGGCCATGGGGATCCTCCCATTGCTCCACGGTCATCTCGCTGCCATCGGGCGCCAGCCAGGTGACGTCCTTGACGCCGATCGCCTCGTTGTAGTCGCCGACCAGAAAGCGCGAGCGCCGCAGCACCGGGTAGGCCAGGCGCAGGCGGGTCAGGCGCTTGACGAAGGCCAAAAGCTCGGCGCCGTCCTGGTCCAGGTCCCAGTTGATCCAGCCGATCTCGCTGTCCTGGCAGTAGGCATTGTTGTTGCCATGCTGGGTGCGGCTGAACTCGTCGCCGGCGACGATCATCGGCGTGCCCTGGGCCAGCAGCAGGGTGGCGAAGAAGTTGCGCATCTGGCGCATGCGCAGGGCATTGACCTGTGGGTCGTCGGTGGGGCCCTCGACGCCGCAGTTCCACGACAGGTTGTTGTCGGTGCCGTCCTGGTTGTTCTCGTCGTTGTCCTCGTTGTGCTTGTCGTTGTACGAGACCAGGTCGCGCAGGGTGAAGCCATCGTGGGCGGTGACGAAGTTGACCGAACTGTAGGGGCGCCGGCCCCGGTTGTTGAACAGGTCGCCCGAGGCGGTCATGCGCGCGGCGAAGTCTGCCAGTTGGCCTTCGTCGCCTTTCCAGAACGCCCGCACGGTGTCGCGGAAACGGTCGTTCCACTCGGCCCAGCCGGGGGCGAAGTTGCCGACCTGGTAGCCGCCCGGGCCGCAGTCCCAGGGTTCGGCGATCAGTTTGACCTGGCGCAGCAGCGGGTCCTGGCGGCAGGTCACGAGGAAGCTGTGGCGCTCGCTGTAGCCGTCATGGTAGCGGCCGAGGATGGTCGCCAGGTCGAAGCGAAAGCCATCCACGTGCATCTCCCCGGCCCAGTAGCGCAGCGAGTCGGTGACCAGTTGCAGCACGCAAGGGTGGCTCAGATCGAGGGTGTTGCCGGTGCCCGAGTCGTTGATGTAGTAGCGTCGGTCGTCGGGCATCAGGCGGTAGTAGGAGGCGTTGTCGATGCCGCGCATGGACAGGGTCGGGCCCAGCTCGTTGCCCTCGGCGGTATGGTTGTAGACCACGTCGAGGATCAGTTCGAGCCCGGCGTCATGCAGGTGCGCGACCATCTCCTTGAATTCGGCGATCTTGCCACTGGCCAGGTAGCGCGGGTGCGGGGCGAAGAAGGCGATGCTGTTGTAGCCCCAGTAGTTGTTCAGGCCCTTGTCCAGCAGGTGCTGGTCGTTGACGAAGGCGTGGATCGGCAGCAGTTCGATGGACGAGACGCCCAGCTCCTTGATGTGCTTGAGCAGCTCGTCGTTGGCCAACCCGGCGAAGGTGCCGCGATGGGCTTCGGGCACCGCCGGGTGGCGCATGCTGATGCCGCGGGTGTGGGCCTCGTAGAGGATGGTGCGCTCCCAGGGGATCTGTACCCGCTGGTCACGGCCCCAGGTGAACGCCGGGTCGATCACCTTGCACTTGGGTACGAAGGGCGCGCTGTCGCGTTCGTCGAAGGAGAGGTCGCCGTCGGGGTGGCCGATGGTGTAGCCGAACAGCGCCTCGGACCATTTCAGCCCGCCCACCAGTTGCTTGGCGTAAGGGTCGATCAGCAGCTTGTTGGGGTTGAAGCGGTGGCCGTTCTCCGGCTCGTAGGGGCCGTGGACGCGGTAGCCGTAGACCAGCCCCGGGTGCGCGTCGGGCAGGTAGCCGTGGTAGATCTCGTCGGTGTATTCGGGCAGTTCGATGCGTTCGAGCTCTTGCTCGCCGCTGGAGTCGAACAGGCACAGCTCGACCTTGGTGGCGTTGGCCGAGAACAGGGCGAAGTTGACCCCCAGGCCGTCCCAGGTGGCGCCCAGGGGGAAGGGCAAGCCTTCGCGGATGCGCGAGGGGGCGACGGAGCGGGTTTTCTTCGGAGTGCGGGGGCTCATGGTAGTCCTCGTATGGCCGGGTCAAAGGGGCATGGGGGCTGCTGTGCAGCCCGTCGCCGGCAAGCCAACGCCCACGGTGTCCTTTGCATGACACCTGCTTCGGGGGCACCGCAGCCCCCTGTGGGAGCCGGCTTGCCGGCGATGGGCCGCACAGCGGCCGCAGAGGCGGCTGGACGATTACGCAGGGCCTCAGCCCGCCGTCGGCTTCTTCACCGCACGTGGCTTTTTCGCCGCCGCCGGTTTCGCCACCGGTGCGGCCACGGCCTTGGGTTCGGCCGTCGCCTTCGGCTTGGCCGGCGCCCGCTTGCGCGGGGCCGCCTTGGGAGCCAGGGCCTCGGCTTCGGCGAGCTTGCGTGCCATGTCCCAGTGACGCTCTTGCTGGCCTACGGGTTTGCCTTCCGATTCCCAGATCTGGTAGGCGAATTCGCGAATACGCTTTTCATCGACACTCATCATGACGCTCCTGATGCTCAAGATTGTTGTATCAACACGTTGACCGGAAATTGCGCCAGCACGGTGCTCAACATCAGCTCCCTTGAAGGGCTGACAGCACCGCCGGCGAAAAGTCCCGAGCACGTGGCAGGCGACAAGGCAAACGGCAGGATCAGCCGGGTATCGTCCCAGTTCTGCGCCGGGATCAGGGGTAGGGGGGCGGTGCCGAGCAATTCACTGGCCAGGCGCGGCACCACGACGATGGCGCGCGCCTGGTCGCCGAGGCGGGCGAAGGCCAGCACCTTGTCGGCATGGCGCCCCAGCACGGTCAGCGGCAGGTAGGCGCCGCGGCCGAACAGCTCCGGGTGGGCCTGGCGGCAGTCCAGCATGCGGGCGATCAGCGCCTGCTTGACGCGGCCATCGCGCCAGTGCTCCAGCAGTTCGGCCAGCGGTGCGTTGTCGTCCAGGCTGGCCCGCCTCACAGCGTAGTCCACCGGGCGGCGGTTGTCTGGGTCGACCAGGCTCAGGTCCCAGTATTCGTTGCCCTGGTACAGGTCTGGCACGCCGGGCGTGGTCATGCGCAGCAGGCACTGGACCAGGCCATTGAGCGCGCCGGGGCAGGCGATCCGTTGCGCGGCGGCGTGCAGGGAGTGGCGCAGTTGCTGGTGCTCGCGGGCCAGCAGCAGGCCGTCCACGTAGGCCGCGCAGGCCGCCTCGAACGCCTCGTTGGGCGCGCTCCAGGTACTGCGCAGCTTGGCCTCGCGCAGGGCCTTGCACTGCCATTGGCGGATGCGCCCGGCGTAGTGGCGCAGGGCCGTTTCGTCGTCCGGGTCGAGGTCCAGGGGCCAACTGCCGAGCAGGGTCTGGTACAGCAGCAGTTCGTCGCCGGGGCCAGGCGCCAGGCCGTCGTCCAGTGGCTGGCGCAGCGGTGCGGCCAGTTCGCGCCAGTGTTCGACCCGGCTGGCCAGCCAGGGGCCGCGCTCGCTGAGCACCGCCAGGCGCGCGCGGCAGTCCTCGCCACGCTTGTGGTCGTGGGTGGCGGTGGCCAGCAGGTTGTCGGGGAAGTCCCGCAGGCGGCGCTGGGCCTCGTTGTGGAAGTGCTCGGGCGGGGCGCTGAAACGCTCGGCGTCGAAGCCTACGTCGTTGCGCGACAGCAGCCGTGCCGAGCGGTAGAAGGCCGTGTCCTCGACGGCCTTGGCCGCACTCGGCGCGGTCAGTTGCTGGAAGCGCACGCAGGCGTGGCGCAGGTGCTTGCGCGGTCGCCCCGGCGGCAGCTGACGCCAGGGCTGGCCACCGAGCCAGCGCTGCAGGTGATCGAGCAGTGGCCAGTCGGCTTCGCCCAGGCGCTGCCGTGCACCGGCCAGGGCCTGCTGGAAGAACCCTTCGTCTTCGACCGGGCGGCCGCAGGCATTGATGTAGGTGCGGTACACCGGGTAGTGCTCGACCAGCGCCTGCAACGCACGGCGGATCGCACCGAGGGTCAGGTCGCGGGTCATCAGGTCGTCGCGCGCCACCTGCAGCAACGCCTGGGCCACCGACTCGCAGTCGCCGGCCAGGCTGGCGTTGAGCACCAGGTGACGGGCCTGGCACACCTCCTCGGGGAAGGGCGGGCGTTCGCTGAGGCTGCTCCACAGTTCGGTCAACGGCGCCTCGCCGGCAGGGTCGTGCTGCAGCAGCGAGACCTGGTTCATGAACTCGTAGCCGGTGGTGCCGTCGGTGAGCCAGTCGCGGTGCAGTTGCTCGCCGGCACCGAGGATCTTCTCCACGTAGATCGGGAAATGCTCGATGCCAGCCTGCAGCGGCCGCTTCGCCAGCAGGCCATCGACCCGCCTGCGCAGCTTGCGGCAGTAGCGGCGTGGGTCGGCCAGGCCGTCGATATGGTCGATGCGCAGGCCATCGACCAGGCCGCGCTCGATCAGCTCGAACAGTTTGGCGTGGGTGGCCTCGAACACCACCGCGCGCTCGACCCGCAAGCCACCGAGTTCGTTGATGTCGAAGAAGCGCCGCCAATTGATGTCGTCCGCCGCGGTGCGCCAGCTGGCCAGGCGGTAGGTCTGGCGCTCCAGCAGCAGGTGCAGGCGCTTGAAACCGGCCTCTGTGCGGCTGTCGAAGGCGGCCAGGGCCTCGTCCAGGCGGGCACCGCCCCGGGCCAGGCGTGCCAGTTCCGCGTGCAGGGGCAGGGCATCGGCCAGCGGCTCGGCAGACTCGTGCAGGGCGCTGAAGTGCTGGGCCAGGGCGCGCAGCGCCGGGTCTTCGCTCTGGCCAAGGATACGCCCGTAGTCCAGCGGGCAGATCGGGAAACGGTGTTCGTAGTGGGCGATCTGCAGCAGGCCTTGGCCTGCATCGAAGGTCAGCGGGATCTCGCCGTTGCGCAGCGCCACGCCATAGTCGTTGGCCAGGAACGGCAGCAGCAACTGGCCGGCCAGCAGCGGGTCGCTGGAATGCCACTGGATATCGAAGAACTCGGCATAGGGGCTGCGCCGCCCCCAGGCCAGCAGACTCTGCCACCAGGGGTTGTCGGCGCCGCCCACGGCCATGTGGTTGGACACGGTGTCGAGGATCAGCCCCATGCCATGCTGGCGCAGGGCAGCCACCAGGCGCTCCAGCGCCGCCTCGCCGCCCAGTTGCGGGTTGACGCAGGAAGGGTCGACCACATCGTAGCCGTGCCGCGACCCTGCGCGGGCCTTGAGAATCGGCGAGGCGTACAGGTGGCTCACCCCCAGGCGGGCGAAGTAGGGCACCAGCGGCACCGCGTCGTCGAGGGTGAAGTCACTGTGCAATTGCAGGCGCACGGTGGCGGTCAAGGGCTTCATCGATCACGCTCCCAGGCTTGTTCGCGGGCCTGGGCCAGCAGTTCCAGGCGCCGTGCGGCATCGTCGTCGTCGAGCAGTTCGCGCACCGGCCGGGCGAAGCGCCGACGCCAGTTGGGGTGGCCATCGGTGGTGCCAGGCAGGTTGGGCTGTTCGTCGCAGCCGAGCAAGTCTTCCAGGGGGATCAGCACCAGCGGCGAGCGGGTGTGGCCGACGTAGCGGATCGCCGCATCGATCAGGGCGTTGTCGTCGTGCAGCGGGCCGTAGTTGTGTTCCAGGGTGCGGCGCAGGCCTTCGCGCTCCCGCTGGCGGGTGTGCCGCCAGTGCAGCTCGGCAGCCGCGTCGATCAGCTTCAGGCGGTGGCTCCAGTCGATGTCACGGGCCTGCAGCCAGCCGGCCAGGGGCGCCAGGTCATGGGTGCCGGTGGTGGCCAGGGCGTCGTCCGGCCAGTCGAGGATCGGCTTGAAATGCCCGGGCGGGTCTTGTTCGAAGGGCAGCACGCGCATGCCCAGCACGGCCCTGTCCGCCAGGCGCTCGCGCAGGCCCTCGGGCACGGTGCCCAGGTCTTCGCCGAGGATCAGCGCCTGGTGGCGTACCGACTCCAGGGCCAGCAGGCGCAGCAGGTCTTCCAGCGGGTAGTGCAGGTAGGCGCCTTCGCTGGGCCTGGCTCCGCGCGGGATCAGCCACAGCCGGCGCAGGCCCATCACATGGTCGATGCGCAGGCCGCCGGCATGCGCCAGGTTGGCCCGCAGCATCTCGATGAAGGCGCGGTAGCCGTTGCGCCGCAGGCCCTCCGGGGAGAAGGCGCAGATACCCCAGTCTTGCCCGGAGCGGTTGAGGATGTCGGGGGGCGCGCCGACCGTGAGCTCGGCCAGCAGCTCGTCCTGGCGGCTCCAGGCCTGGCTGCCGGCACCGTCGGCGCCCACCGCCAGGTCGGCGATCAGGCCCACCGCCATGCCATTGCCGCGCGCCGCGTCCTGGACCCGTTGCAGACCGCGCTCGGTGAGCCATTGGCAGAAGGCATGGAACTCCACCTGGGCCGGGTGGGTGCTGGCGAAGGCCTCCACCTCCGGGTGGTAGGGATCGTGCCAGGCGGGCGGCCAGGTGCGCCAGTCGGCGCCCAGGCCACGGGCCATGGCCTCGGCCTGCAGTACCTGGAAGCGGCAATGGTGCTCCAGGGCCTGGCCGCCGGCCTTGCGGAAACTGTCGAAGTCCTCGCGCAGTGGGTGCTCGCCCTGGCTGAAATCGTGGTACAGGGCCTGCAGCAGCCGGTGCCGGGCATCGGCGGCACGGGGCCAGTCGACCAGGTGCAGGTGTTCCAGTTCGTCGAGGGTCGCTTGCAGGTCGCAGGCCTCGATGGCCATGCGCACCGCCCGCTCGCCGAGCACCACCGCGGGGCTGGCATACAACGTATTGAGCAGCAGCCGGCTGGAGGGCGAGTAGGGGCTGTAGTGCAACTGGTCGGCAGCGGACAGCGCGTGGATCGGGCTGATCGCCAGGGCATCGGCGCCGCGCTCGGCGGCGCTGCGTGCCAGTTGTTCCAGGGCCTGGCAGTCGCCGTAGCCGCCATCGCCCGGCCGGCGCAGGCTGTAAAGCTGCACCGCGAGGCCCCAACAGCGTGGTGGCGGTTGTTCGACGGCATCGTGCAGCGCATGGCAGCGCGGGGGCGCCACGGCGACGGTGAAGCGACGGCCGTCGATGTCCAGCCGGTGGTAGCCGATGGGCAGCTCGCCGGGCAGGCGGGCCAGCCCATCGAGGGCCAGCGACCCTTGGCTGCCGTCCTCCAGGGTGCAGTGAACAGGGCTGCCAGCGGCGAAGTAGCGCTCCAGCGCCAGGGGCTGGCCCTGGTCGGCTGTCAACAGTGGTGGCAGGTGGTCGGCGTCTTCGGCCTGGTCCAGGGCCTGCAGGCTGGCCTGGATGGCGGCATCGTCGTCGGCGGGGTGGCCCAGGCCTGCCAGCACCCGGCGCAGGACTTCGTCACTGACCTGCTGCGGGCGGGCGTTGGCGTCGATCCAGTCGCGGGCCAGCCCCACCCGGGCGGCCAGACGGTGCAAGGGCAGTTCGCTCATGGCGTCTCCTGGCCAGGGGGCAGCAGGCTGACCACGCAGCTGTACGCGGGCAGGGTGGTGGCGAGGTGCGCGGTGTCGCTGCTGTCGAACAGGCAGCGTTCGAGCGCGGGCAGTGCCACAGGTTGCGCTTCGGCGCCCAGGTTCAGGTCGATGCGCAGTTCGCTGCCATCGCCCAGGCGCCAGCGCGCGGTCAGTGCCCGCTCGCCCAGTACCTCGGCACCGAGGGCACGGCTGCCGGGCAGGTGCGGGACGACATGGCGACGGCGCAGTGCCAGCAGGCGCTGGTACAAGCCGTGCCAGCCGGCCAGCACGTCCTGGGCGTCGAGGCGTGAGGCTTCGAAGGTGTCCGCGGCGTTAGGGTCGGGAATCCGCGCGCGCTGCTGCGGGTCGGCGAAGGCGGCGAAATGGGCGAATTCGTTGCGGCGGCCTTCGCGCACGGTGTCGGCCAGCTCGTCGTGGTGGTCGGTGAAGAACAGAAAGGGCCGCCGGCTGCCTTCCTCGTCGCCCATGAACAGCAGCGGGATCATCGGTGCCAGCAGCAACAGGCCGGTGGCCGCGCACAGGGCCGGGGGCGGGCAGAGGCGGCTCAGGCGCTCGCCCAGGGCGCGGTTGCCGATCTGGTCGTGGTTCTGCAGGAACAGCACGAAGGCGCTCGGCGCCAGGTGCCCACTGGGTTCGCCCCGGGGGATGCCGTGGCGGTTGGCCTGGCCCTGGAAGGCGAAGCCCTCGGCCAGGCAACGGGCCAGCTTGGCGATCGGGCGGTCCTGGTAGTCCTGGTAATAGCCTTCGGTCTCGCCGGTCAGCAGCACGTGCAGGGCGTTGTGGCCATCGTCGTTCCACTGCGCATCGAAACCCTGTTCCAGCAACGCGGCTTGGTTGTGCTCGTTCTCCAGCACCAGCCAGACCTGGCGGCCAGGCGCCACGGCGGCGCGTACCCGCCTGGCCAGCTCGACGAGGAAGTCGGGCTGGTCGATGGCATGTACCGCGTCCAGGCGCAGGCCGTCGAAGCGGTAGTCGCACAGCCACATCAGGGCGTTCTGGATGAAGAACTCGCGCACTTCGGCGCGGCGAAAATCGATGGCGGCGCCCCAGGGGGTCTGCCGGTCTTCGCGCAAGAAGTGGCTGGCGTACTGGTGCAGGTAGTTGCCGTCGGGGCCGAAGTGGTTGTAGACCACGTCGAGCATCACCATCAGGCCGTGGCCGTGGGCCTCGTCGATCAGTTGGCAGAGCGCTTCGGGGCTGCCGTAGCTGTGTTGCGGGGCGAACGGCAGTACGCCGTCGTAGCCCCAGTTGCGCTCGCCGGGGAACTGCCCCACGGGCATCAGCTCGATGGCCGTGATGCCGAGTTCGGCCAGGCGCGGCAGCTGCCGGGCGACCCCGGCGTAACCGCCCAGCAGGCCGACGTGCAGCTCCTGGATCACCGCCTCGGGCCAGGGCCGGCCTTGCCAAGGGTGGCGCCAGGGGTAGCTGCCCAGGTCCAGCACCTGGCTGGGCCCGTGCACGCCCTCGGGCTGCAAGCGCGAGGCCGGGTCGGGCACCTCCAGTTGTTCATCGATGCGATAGCGATAGCGGTCGCCGGCCCGGCACGGGGCGATGGCGGCGAACCAGCCATCGCCCTCGGGCAACAGTTCGATCGGTGGTTGTCGTTCCAGTTGCAAGCTCACGCTGCGCGCATCCGGCGCCCAGAGGGCGAAGCGCGCCGACGTGGCGTCCAGCAGGTGTGCGCCATGCCTGTGCATCTTCGATCCCCTTGCTCAGTAGTGGCTGACGTGCGCCTGGCAGACCAGCTCCTCGTACAGCCGGGCGTAGGGTTCCACCGCCTGGCACCAGTTGAACGGCTGGGTCATGGCCAGGCAGCGCATGGCGTTGAGCAGGTCCTTCTTGCCATAGACATAGAAGGCACGACCTAGCGCCTCGCGGTAGCTGTCCACGGTCGACTCGTCGAACAGAAAGCCGGTGACGCCATTCTCGATGGTGTCCGCCAGCCCGCCGGTGTTGCGCGCCACCGGCAGCGAGCCGAAGCGCTGCGCGTACATCTGGCTCAGGCCGCAGGGCTCGTAGCGCGACGGCATGAGCAGGAAGTCGCTGCCGGCGAACATGCGCCGGGCGTCGGTCTCGTTGAAACCGATGCGCACGCCGATGCGGCCCGGGTAGCGTAGGGCCAGCTCGCGCATGGCCTGTTCTTCCTCCGGCTCGCCACGGCCGATGATGGCGATCTGGCCGCCCTGGCTGACGATGTAGTCGGCCACGCCCAGGGTCAGGTCCAGGCCCTTCTGGTAGACCAGGCGCGAGACCACGGCGAACAACGGGCCGTCGCAGGCGTCGAGCTGGAACAGCTCGCGCACCTCGTCGGCGTTGCGCGCCTTGCCATCCCAGTCATTGATGCTGAAGTTGTGGAGCAGGTGCTTGTCGGTGGCCGAGTCCCAGCTTTCATCGATGCCGTTGGGGATACCGCTGAGCAGCTCTTGTTGGGCCTTGCTGGCAAGGAAACCGTCGAGGCCGCAGCCGAATTCCGGGGTGGTGATCTCCCGGGCGTAGGTGGCGCTCACCGTGGTGATGTGGCTGGAGTAGGCAAGGCCTGCCTTGAGGAACGAGAGCTTGCCGTAGAACTCCATGCCTTCCTGCTGCAGGGCGTGGTCGGGGATCGCCAGTTCCGGGCAGCAGCCACGGCTGAACACGCCCTGGTAGGCCAGGTTGTGGATGGTGAACAGGGTCGGGGTGTTCAGCCCGCGCCAGTGCATGTAGGCCGGGGCCAGGCCAGCCGGCCAGTCATGGGCGTGGACCAGGTCCGGGCGCCAGTGGGCCATGCCTTCGCCGGCGGCGATCTCCGCGGCGGCGAGCCCCAGGCGGGCGAAGCGGATGTGGTTGTCGGGCCAGTCGCGGCCATTGTCGGCGCCGTAGGGGGTGCCGTCGCGCTGGTACAGCTGCGGGCAGATCAGCACGTAGATGACCAGGCCGTCGGCCAGGTCCATGCGGCCGATCCGGCAAGGCGGCAGGGCCGCGTGGCCACCCAGTTCGCCGACGATATGGATGGGGTTGTCGCTCTCGACCACCTGGCGGTAGCCGGGGATCAGCAGGCGCACATCGTGCAGGTGGGCCAGTGCCCGTGGCAGGGCAGCGGACACGTCACCCAGGCCGCCGGTCTTGACCAGGTCGGCGATCTCGGAGGTGACGAACAGGATCTTGCGCTTGTGCGGGTTGTGGCGGCGCTGGGCGCCGGGTGCCTTGGCTGTCGGGGCGAAGTCCGGCGAGAGCGGTTCGCGATTGTCCGGGTTGAATGCATCTACGTGAGGTTCGACAGCGGCACTGATCATACTTCTCTCCGTCCCTTGTGTCGGGTGCTTGCACCCGTTGCGTTATGTCGTGTTGGTTCTCTCTGGCTCGTTCGTATCGTGTAGTGCGGTCCATGCCCCTTGGGTCGTGCGCGCAGGCACCATGCGATCGGCATTCCGGCCGAAGGCGAATGGACTGGTTGGGGTCGGTGGGCCGAAGCTGGGAGGTCCCGTTGCACTGGCCTACTTAGTTCCTGACCTGCCGGTGTGCGGGAAAGTTTCGACTTTTTTCCGTCGCGTTTTCCGAGCGGTTCGGCGGGCAGAACCCTGAGTGTAGGAGAGCTGGCGGTGGAAATGTGACCCGCTGGTCACTTTTGTTCGGGCCGCAGATCGCGCAAACGTTGGCGGGTTGTCACAAGATGTGAAAGCTTGATTCAAGCTTCAAGCTTGCGGGGATGCTGTGGGAGCGGGCTTGCCCGCGAAGAAGGCACCGGGGTGGATGGCACGGGCTTCGCCCGTGTTCGCGGGCAAGCCCGCTCCCACAGGTTTCTCAGTGGCTCAGGGGCTTGTCGCCCGAGCGGGCCTGCTCCAGCAGCAGGTTCAGTTGCGCGACCTGCTGGCGCAGCTGGTCGCGTTCGTCCTTCAGGCGGCGCAGCTCGTCACGACGCACAGTGACATAGAGGGTCTGGGTTGGAGTGGCAGGCATCAAGGTCCCCATGAACACACCTCGCAGTTTGGGCTGGTGACAGTGGTAAGCGTAGTCGCTCGCGGCGCGCATTCTGAATTCTTTCGCCGTGCAAGGGAACTTTTTTGTTTATCGTTGTCAGCCCGTTCGTCGCTGAACCCTCGGACGACGCACTGGACTAACCTGAAAACCTGAACCGCCTTGTCATCTATTTCGTAAGGGGAGCATCGGCACATGCAACTGGGAATCGTCGGGCTGGGCCGCATGGGCGGCAACATCGCAAGACGGCTGATGCGCGCAGGGCATCGCACCGTGGTCCACGACCGCAACCGTGACGCGGTGAGCGCACTGGAAGGCGAGGGCGCCCAAGGGGCCCACGACCTCGGTGCCCTGGTCCAGAAACTCAAGGCACCGCGGGCGGTGTGGGTGATGCTGCCGGCCGGCGCACCGACCGAGCAGACCATCGCCCAGCTGGCCGAACTGCTGGAGCCGGGCGATGCGATCATCGACGGTGGCAACACCTTCTATAAGGACGACATGCGCCGCGCCGCCGAACTGGCCGGGCGCGGCCTGCACTACCTGGACGTCGGCACCTCCGGTGGCGTCTGGGGCCTGGACCGTGGCTACTGCATGATGATCGGTGGCGAGAAAGACGTGTTCGAGCGCCTGGAGCCGCTGTTCAAGGCCCTCGCCCCCGGCGTTGGCGACATCCCCCGCACCCAGGGTCGCGAGGGCGAGCATGGGCGCGCCGAGCACGGCTATATCCATGCCGGCCCCGCCGGGGCCGGGCACTACGTGAAGATGGTGCACAACGGCATCGAGTACGGCCTGATGCAAGCCTACGCCGAAGGCTTCGACCTGCTGCGCAGCAAGGGCGGTAGCGAGCTGCCCGAGGACCAGCGCTTCGACCTGGACCTGGCCGAGATCGCCGAAGTCTGGCGCCGTGGCAGCGTGGTCACCTCCTGGCTGCTGGACCTGACCGCCGACGCCCTGGTGGCCGACCCGCAACTGGCCGGCTTCAGCGGCTCGGTGTCCGACAGTGGCGAAGGGCGCTGGACCATCGACGCTGCCGTCGAGCAGGCCGTGCCGGTGCCGGTGCTGTCCAGCGCGCTGTTCGCCCGCTTCCGTTCGCGCCAGCAGCAGGGCACCTATGGCGACAAGATCCTCTCGGCCATGCGCCTGGGCTTCGGCGGCCACGTCGAGAAGCGCGAATGAACGCACACAACGGCAGCCCCGCCGCGCCGCCTTGCACGCTGTTTCTGTTCGGTGCCAACGGCGACCTGGTCAAGCGCCTGCTGATGCCGGCGCTGTACAACCTGAGCCGCGACGGCCTGCTGGACCGCAACCTGCGCATCGTTGGCGTCGACCACAACAGTGCGACCGCCGAGACATTCGCCGAGCGCCTGCATGCCTTCATGGTCGAGCGCGACAAGGGTGGCGAGGGCGTCGGCAAGTGCCTGGACGAGAAGGTCTGGGCGCGCCTGGCCAAGCGCCTGGACTACCAGACCGGCGACTTCCTGGACCCGGCCACCTATGCCGCGATCGCCCGGCGCATCGCCAAGACCAGCCACGGCAATGCCATCTTCTACCTGGCCACCTCGCCACGCTTCTTCCCTGAAGTGGCCCAGCGCCTGGGTGACGCGGGCCTGCTCGACGAGTCCCACGGCGGCTTTCGCCGGGTGGTGGTGGAAAAGCCCTTCGGCACCGACCTGGCCAGCGCCGAGGCCCTCAACGCCTGCCTGCTGGGGGTGATGAGCGAGCGGCAGATCTACCGGATCGACCACTACCTGGGCAAGGAGACGGTGCAGAACATCCTGGTCAGCCGCTTCTCCAACGGCCTGTTCGAATCGTTCTGGAACAACCACTACATCGACCATGTGCAGATCACTGCCGCCGAGACCGTCGGCGTCGAGACCCGAGGCGCCTTCTACGACCACACCGGCGCCCTGCGTGACATGGTGCCCAACCACCTGTTCCAGCTGCTGGCCATGGTCGCCATGGAGCCGCCGGCCGCCTTCGCCGCCGATGCCGTGCGCAGCGAAAAGGCCAAGGTGATCGGCGCCATCCGCCCCTGGTCGCAGAAGCTGGCCCTCAAGCACTCGGTGCGCGGCCAGTACGTGGCTGGCAAGCAGGGCCGCAAGCGCCTGCCTGGCTATCGCCAGGAGGCCAATGTCGACCCCGCGAGCCGTACCGAGACCTACGTCGCCCTCAAGGTGATGATCGACAACTGGCGTTGGGCTGGCGTGCCGTTCTACCTGCGCACCGGCAAGCGCATGAGCGTGCGCGATACCGAGATCGCCATCTGCTTCAAGCCCGCGCCCTATGCGCAGTTTCGCGAGTCCGAGCTGGAGCGGCCCAAGCCCAACTACCTGAAGATCCAGATCCAGCCCAACGAAGGCATGTGGTTCGACCTGCAGGCCAAGCGGCCCGGCCCGGAACTGGTGATGGAGAACGTCGAGCTGGGGTTCGCCTACAAGGACTTCTTCAAGATGACCCCGGCGACCGGCTACGAGACCCTGATCTACGATTGCCTTACCGGCGACCAGACCCTGTTCCAGCGCGCCGACAACATCGAGAACGGCTGGCGCGCCGTGCAGCCGTTCCTCGACGCCTGGGCCCATGGCGGGGAGGTCCACGAATACCCCGCAGGCCAGGACGGCCCCGAGGCGGGCAACGAGCTGCTGGCCCGCGACAAGCGCGAGTGGCATCCCTTGGGGTGACGCGGTGCTGGCACCGGCCATTCGCGGGCAAACCCGCGCCCAGGGGCCGAGTCGATCGCCGATGAGCCCGGGAGCGGCCTGTCATCCGCAGTGCAACAGAGGAGGCGCCATGCCAGCCCCGATCGAAGACTACGCCCTGCTGGGCAATTGCCGCAGCGCCGCCCTGGTCAGCCGCGACGGCTCCCTCGACTGGCTCTGCCTGCCACGCTTCGACGCCCCCGCCGTGTTCGCCGCCCTGCTCGGCAACGAGGAAAACGGTCGCTGGCGCCTGGCCCCCAGCGACCCTGTGGAAGCCACCCAGCGTCGCTACCTCGACGACACCCTGGTGCTCGAAACCACCTACATCACCGCCACCGGCCGCGCCCGGGTCATCGACTGCATGCCCCTGGGCGAGCACAATGCCGTGGTGCGCATCGTCGAGGGCCTGGCCGGCGAAACCGCCTTCGAGATGGACCTGGTGCTGCGCTTCGACTACGGCCGCAGCGTCCCCTGGGTGGAAAAGCTCGACCCCTTGACCCTCAGCGCGGTCGCCGGCCCCGACCGCCTGATCCTGCGCAGCACCGAGGCCGTGCACTCTCGCGATCACCACAGCGTCAGCCGCTTTCGCGTGTGCGCCGGCGAGCGCCAGGTCTTCAGCCTGCGCCACCAGCCTTCGCACCTGCCCCCGCAACCTGACTTCGACATCGACCAGGCCCTGGAGCGCAGCATCAGCCAATGGCAGGCCTTCGCCGCGCGCTGCCCGGACGTCGGCCCCTGGACGCCGCTGGTGCGCCGCTCCCTGTTGACCCTCAAGGCCCTGACCTACGCCCCCACCGGTGGCATCGTCGCCGCCGCCACCACTTCGCTGCCCGAGCGCGTCGGCGGCGAGCGCAACTGGGACTACCGCTACTGCTGGCTGCGCGACGCCACCATGACCTTGCTGGCCTTGATGAACCTGGGCTACTTCGACGAGGCCCAGGCCTGGCGCGAATGGCTGCTGCGCTCGGTGGCCGGCAACCCCGAGCAGATGCAGATCATGTATGGCTTGGCAGGCGAGCGGGACCTGCACGAGTTCACCTTGCCCTGGCTGGCCGGCTACGAGCACTCCCAGCCAGTGCGTGTCGGCAATGCCGCCGCGCAGCAGTTGCAGCTGGATATCTATGGCGAGCTGGCCGACGCCATGACCCAGGCCATCCGTGGCGGCCTGCCACGCCACCCGCGCAGCTCCGCCATCGCCCGGCTGATCCTGCCGTACCTGGAGAAGATCTGGCGCGAGCCTGACGAAGGCATCTGGGAGGTGCGCGGCGGGCGCCAGCACTTCGTGCATTCCAAGGTCATGGCCTGGGTCGCGTTCGACCGTGCGGCGAGCCTGTCGGACACCACCGAAGAAGACCGCGAGCGTGGACGGCACTATCGCCAGGTGGCGAACGAGATCCACCGGGACGTCTGCCAGCAGGGGCTGGACCCAAGCCGCCAGTGTTTCGTCCAGGCCTACGGCTCGAGCGAGGTGGATGCCAGCCTCCTGCAGATCGCCCTGACCGGTTTCCTGCCGGCCGATGACCCGCGTTTCCTGCGGACCCTCGAACAGATCGAGCGACGCCTGCTGCGCAACGGCCTGTTGCTGCGCTACGACAGCGACCGTTGCAGCGACGGGCTGACGCCTGGGGAGGGGACTTTCCTGGTCTGCTCGTTCTGGTTGGCGGACGTCTACGTGCTGCTCGGGCGGCATGCGCAGGCGCAGGCGTTGTACGAGCGGCTGACTGGGTTGTGCAATGACGTGGGCTTGCTGGCCGAGCAGTACGATCCCTTGGGCAAGCGCATGCTGGGCAACTTCCCGCAGGCGTTCAGTCACATCGGCATCATCAATACCGCGTTGAACCTGCACCGGGCGCAGTGTCCGGTGCGAGACCGGGCCAGTTGCGGTTGAGCCCGGTAATCCTCTGGGGCGCGAAGCGGCCGCAATTGGCATCACGCTTGGCTTAGCGGGACAGCATCAGGATAATGGCGGCCATTTCGTTCTGCTCGCTCTCTCTGGTGCCCCCGCATGGAAATCAAGGTCAATTTTCTCGACAACCTCCGTCTCGAAGCCAAGTTCGACGACTTCACGGTGGTTGCCGACCAACCTATCCGCTACAAGGGCGATGGTTCGGCACCAGGGCCGTTCGATTACTTCCTGGCCTCGTCGGCGTTGTGTGCCGCCTACTTCGTGAAGCTGTACTGCAACACGCGCAATATCCCCACCGACAACATCCGCCTGTCGCAGAACAACATCGTCGACCCGGAAAACCGCTACAACCAGATCTTCAAGATCCAGGTCGAGCTGCCCGCGGACATTTCCGAGAAGGACCGCCAGGGCATCCTGCGTTCGATCGACCGCTGCACGGTGAAGAAAGTGGTGCAGACCGGCCCTGAGTTCGTGATCGAGGAAGTGGAGAATCTCGACGCCGATGCCCAGGCCCTGCTGATGCCAGACGCAGACGCGCACGCCAGCACCTACATCGTCGGCAAGGACCTGCCGCTGGAGCAGACCATCGCCAACATGTCGGGCATCCTGGCGGGCCTGGGCATGAAGGTCGAGATCGCCTCGTGGCGCAACATCGTGCCCAATGTCTGGTCGCTGCACCTGCGCGATGCCCACTCGCCGATGTGCTTCACCAATGGCAAGGGCGCCACCAAGGAAAGCGCGCTGGCCTCGGCCCTGGGCGAGTTCATCGAGCGGCTGAACTGCAACTTCTTCTACAACGACCAGTTCTGGGGCGAAGACATCGCCAATGCGGCGTTCGTGCACTACCCGGACGAGCGCTGGTTCAAGCCCGGGCGCAAGGACGCTCTGCCGGCCGAGATCCTCGACGCCCATTGCCTGGCGATCTACAACCCCGACGGCGAGCTGCGTGGCTCGCACCTGTACGACACCAACTCCGGCAACGTCGAGCGTGGCATCTGCTCGCTGCCGTATGTGCGCCAGTCGGACGGTGAGGTGGTGTATTTCCCGTCCAACCTGGTCGAGAACCTGTTCCTGAGCAATGGCATGAGTGCGGGCAATACGCTGGCCGAAGCGCAGGTGCAGTGCTTGTCGGAAATCTTCGAGCGTGCGGTGAAGCGCGAAATCCTCGAAGGCGAGATCGCCCTGCCCGATGTGCCGCACGAAGTCCTGGCGAAGTACCCCGGTATCCTGGCCGGTATCCAGGGGCTGGAAGAGCAGGGTTTCCCGGTGCTGGTGAAGGATGCGTCGCTGGGCGGGGCGTTCCCGGTGATGTGCGTGACCTTGATGAACCCGCGTACCGGCGGTGTGTTCGCCTCGTTCGGCGCCCACCCGAGCTTCGAGGTGGCGCTGGAGCGCAGCCTCACGGAGCTGCTGCAGGGCCGCAGCTTCGAGGGCCTGAACGACCTGCCGCAGCCCACCTTCGAAAGCCAGGCGGTGACCGAGCCGAACAACTTCGTCGAGCACTTCATCGACTCCAGCGGCGTGGTGTCGTGGCGTTTCTTCAGCGCCAAGGCCGACTTCGAGTTCGTCGAGTGGGACTTCTCCGGCCAGGGCGACGACTCCAACGCCGAGGAAGCCGAGACCTTGTTCGGCATCCTCGAAGACATGGGCAAGGAAGTCTACATGGCGGTGTACGAGCACCTGGGGGCAACCGCCTGCCGCATCCTGGTGCCGGGCTATTCGGAAATCTACCCGGTGGACGACCTGATCTGGGACAACACCAACAAGGCGCTGCTGTTCCGTGCCGATATCCTGAACCTGCACCGCCTGGACGATGCCGCCTTGCAGGCGCTGCTCGAACGCCTGGAAGACAGCGAACAGGATGACTACACCGACATCACCACCTTGATCGGCATCGAGTTCGACGACAACACCGCCTGGGGCCAGCTGACGATCCTGGAGCTCAAGCTGCTGATCCATCTCGCCCTGCAGCAGCTCGAAGAGGCCAAGGAACTGGTGGAGGCCTTCCTGCAGTTCAACGACAACACCGTCGAGCGCGGCCTGTTCTACCAGGCCCTGAACGTGGTGCTGGAGGTCGTGCTGGACGACGAGCTGGCGTTGGAGGACTACGAGGTCAACTTCCGCCGGATGTTCGGCAACGAGCGGATGGACGCGGTGCTCGGCTCGGTGGACGGCAGCGTGCGCTTCTACGGCCTGACGCCCACCAGCATGAAGCTGGAGGGGCTCGACAGGCACCTGCGGCTGATCGACAGCTACAAGAAACTGCACGCGGCGCGGGCCCGGCTCGCCTCGTGACCGGGCCCTGCGGGGGCGGGGTGGCGGTCAGACGCTGCGGGTCAGGCCGCCATCGACGCGCAGGTTCTGCCCGGTGATGTAGGCCGCGCCCTCGCTGGCCAGGAAGGCGATGGTGGCGGCGATCTCCTCGCTCGTGCCGTAGCGCTTGAGCGGCACGCTGTCGCGGCGTTGCTCGGTGGCCGGCAGGCTGTCGATCCAGCCCGGCAGCACGTTGTTGATGCGGATGTTGTCCTTGGCGTAGGTATCGGCAAAGAGCTTGCTGAACGCCGCCAGGCCTGCGCGGAACACGGCCGAGGTGGGGAACAGCTCGCTGGGCTCGAAGGCCCAGGCCGAGGAGATGTTGATGATCACGCCGCCTTGCTGGCGCTGCATGACCGGCGTGACCAGGCGGGCAGGGCGGATCACGTTGAGCAGGTAGGTGTCCATGCCCTCGTGCCAGTCGTCGTCGCTGAGCGCCAGGATCGGCGCGCGCGGGCCGTGGCCGGCACTGTTGACCAGCACGTCGATGCGCTGCCATTGCTGCAGGGTGGCGTCGATCAGGCGTTGCAGGTCGTCGTTGGACTGGTTGCTGCCGGTCACACCGATGCCGCCCAGCTCCTTTGCCAGCGCTTCGCCTTTGCCCGAGGACGAGAGGATCGCCACCTTGAACCCCTCCGCGGCCAGGCGTCGGGCCGCCGCTGCGCCCATGCCGCTGCCGCCGGCGGTGATGATCGCTACTTTTTCTACTGACATAAGGCCTCCCTTGGGGCTGTGGTCCGGTGAATGGCCACCAGACTAGCACCGGCCAATACGTGGGCGGGAGGCAGGTGACCTTCGTTGTAACAGTAGAAAAACTACTGGGTTGTCAGCGCGCCTGGCGTAGCAGCCACTGGCGTACGGTCTCCAGCGCCGCCGGCATGCCGCCCTTGCGCGGCCATACCAGGTAGAAATGCTTGTCCAGGTGCAAGGCATGGTCGAAGACCAGGGCCAGGCGCCCGGCCTCCAGGTCGCTCTGCACGAAGAAGTGGCTCGACAGCGCCAGCCCCTGGCCGGCGATGGCCGCTTCGATGGCCAGTGAGGTCTGGTTGAAACGCACGTTCTTCGGCATGGGCTGCGCCGGTTGCCCGAACAACCCGGCGATGAATTCAGGCCAGAAATTGTGGGCGTCGTGCAGCAGCAGGAAGTGCTGTAGCTGCTCGAGGTTCTGCGGCCTGCCCCTCTGCGCCAGCAGCGTTGGGCTGGCCACCGCGACCACGCGCTGCTCCAGCAGCCGCTCGGTGTTGAGCCCAGGGCCGAACGGTGGATGGCCGTAGCGCACGGCGAGGTCCACGCCATCGGCATGGAACTGCGACAGGCGGTCGGTGGCCAGGACCCGCAGGTCGATCTCGCCATGGGCCTCGGTGAAGGACGCCAGCCGCGGGATCAGCCATTTCGAGGCGAAGGTAGGGGTGACGCTCACCGTCAGGTGGCTGTTGCCTGGGCGCAGGGCGCTGGTTGCCTCGCTGATCAGGGCGAAGGCGTTGCGCAGAGTCCTGCTGTAGCCCAGGCCCGCGTCGGTCAGCCTGAGCCCGCGCGGCAGACGCTCGAACAACTTGATGCCCAGGTTCGCTTCCAGGGCGCGGACCTGCTGGGCCACGGCAGCCTGGGTAACCCCCAGCTCCTCGGCCGCGAGGCGGAAGTTCAGGTGTCGGGAGGCGACCTCGAACACACGCAGGCCGTTGAGTGGGGGGAGGGTGGCTGGGCCGTCGGTCATGAGGGGGCGCTTGTCGACAGGGAGCGGTGAGGATAACAAAGCGCGTGGGCCGAGCCGACCACGAATGGGCTGGCTTGAGTTTTTCTCAAGCAGATGCGTTCTTTATATCGTTTGTCGGGTTTTCTCCACTTGCCGACCATTGGCCAGGACACCGTCGCCACGGTACCTGCAAATGGAGAACAGACAATGACCACCGCCCTGTGGAGCGACACCGCTCCTGCCGCGCTGCTCGCCTCGCGCCACCGCACCAGCGGTCGCCTGGCCTTTCCCCCCCTGCCCGAGCACTCCCCCCTGCATGACCAGTACGTGCAGGTACGTCTGCCCGACCAGGGCCACATCTACAGCTTCACCCTCATCCACCCGTCCCCCAAGAGCGGCCTGGCGCCCTTCGCCCTGGCCTACCTCGACGTCGAGGGCCCGGTGCGGCTGTTCGGTCGGGTCAACGGCCAGCAGCGCCCGCGCATCGGCGAGCGCTGCCGCATCGTCGCCGACGACACCTATGGCTATTCGTTCGAACCGATGGAGGCAGGGCAATGAACCAGATGCATATGATGGGCGGGGCCATGACCCGCTTCGGCAAGCACCCGGGGGTGATGGCGCCGGAGCTGGCCCAGCAGGCCATCCTCGCCGCGCTGGCCGACGCTGGCGTGGCGTTGCAGGATATCCAGGCGGTCTACTGCGCCAACGTGCTCGGTGGCATGATCCTCGGCCAGGTGATCCTGCGTGACCTGGGCTTGGAGGGTATCCCGGTCTACAACATCGAGAACGCCTGTGCCAGCGGCGCCACCGCCGTGCACCTGGCGCGCCACGCGCTGCTGGCCGAGCAATACGACACCGTGCTGGTGTTCGGCATCGAGCAGCTGACCCAGCTGGGCGGCGGCACCATCCCGATGCAACGCAACGACGAGAAGACCGACTTGTTCGCCCGCGCCGGCATGGTCCTGCCGGCGGTCTACGCCATGCGTGCCACGCGCTTCCTGCATGAGCGCGACGCCCGCCCGGAGGACTTCGCCCAGGTGGCGGTGAAGAACCGCTACCACGGCTCGCTCAACCCCTACGCCCAGCAGCAGGACGAGGTGACGCTCGAGCAGGTGCTCGCCTCGCGGATGATCGCCGACCCGCTGACCCTGTTGCAGTGCTGCCCGTCCCAGGTCGACGGTGCCGCCGCGTTGGTGCTGGGCACGCGGCCGGGGCCGCACCGGGATGTCCGTGTGCTGGGTTCGACCGTGGTGTCCGGCCTGTGCGAGGGGGCTCGCGACGACATCCTCGACGCTGAGATCACCGCCCGGGCCGCACGCCTGGCCTATGAACAGGCAGGGGTCGATCCGCGCAGCGTCGACGTGGTCGAGCTGCACGACGCCTTCACCATCGCCGAACTGCTCTATTACGAGGCCCTGGGCCTGGCCGCCGCGGGTGAGGCGGTGGGCCTGCTGCGCGCCGGCGCGACCCGCCTCGGTGGGCGAGTGCCGGTCAACCCCAGCGGCGGCTTGCTGGCCAAGGGGCACCCGCTGGGCGCCACGGGTGTGGCGCAGATGGTCGAATTGATGTGGCAGTTGCAGGGGCGTGCCGGTCGACGCCAGGTCGAGGGGGCGCGTATCGGCGTGGCCCAGTGCACCGGTGGCGGTATCGCCGGGGTCGATCATGCAGCGTCCTCCGTTCATGTGCTGGGGGTGTGAGATGAGCCTTGCAAGCAGGTTCCACGACGGCCAGGTGGCCGTCGTCACCGGTGCCGCCCGGGGCATTGGCCTGGGTATCGCCAGCCGGCTGGCCCGTGCTGGCGTCTTCACCTACCTGTTCGACCGTGACGAGGCGGCTCTGCACGAGGCGCTCGGGCAACTGCGCGGCGAAGGCCTGGGAGCGGACGGCATCGCCCTGGACCTGACCCAGGCCGAGGCGGTCGCCAGCGCCTTCGCCCAGGTCGGCCAGGCGCACGGTGCGCTGCACTTTCTGGTCAACAACGCCGGGGTGGTGCGCGACAAGCGTTTCCTGAGCATGAGCGAGGAAGACTGGGACCTGGTGGTCGATACCAACCTGCGCGCCCAGTTCCTGTGCTGCCGTGCCGCCTTGCCGCTGATGCTCGACGGCGCGTTCGGGCGCATCGTCAACCTGTCGTCGCGGGCCTGGCTCGGTGGCTTCGGCCAGGCCAACTATTCCGCTGCCAAGGGCGGCGTGGTCAGCCTGACCCGCAGCCTGGCCATCGAGTTCGCGGCCAAGGGCATTACCGTCAATGCGGTGGCGCCGGGCATCGTCGATACGCCGTTGTTCCGCAGCTTCGACGACACGGTGCAGACGCGCCTGAAGGACACGGTACCGGTCAAGCGCATCGGCACCGCCGACGACATCGCCAATGCCGTCGAATTCTTCCTCGACCCCGCCAGCAGCTACGTCACCGGCCAGACGCTCTATGTCTGTGGCGGGCGCAGCCTGTCCTCGGCCAGCGTGTAAGGAGCCTGACATGTCCGTCCTGCTGGAAATCCATGGCGCCGTGGCGCGCATCGTCCTCGATCGCCCCGAGGCGCTCAATGCCCTGGACCTCGACTCGCTCAGGGCGCTGCGCGCCAGTCTCACCGAGGTGCGCGACCGCCCTGAAGTCCGCGTGGCCATTCTCACGGGGGCCGGCGAGCGGGCCTTCTGCGTCGGTGCCGACCTCAAGGCCACCCGCAGCAGCGAGGCCTCCTACGCCCAGGGCCTATTCCTGGCCAACGAACAAGCCGCCGACGCGGGGCTGTACATCCGCCTGATGGACCTCACCGATCTGGAGTTGCGCAAGCCGCTGATCGCAGCGATCAATGGCCACTGCCTGGGGGGAGGCCTGGAACTGGCGCTGCAGTGCAGCCTGCGCCTGGCCTCGGCCAGCGCCACCTTCGGCCTGCCCGAGGCGGCGGTCGGCTCGGTGCCGGCGGTCAGCGGCCTGCATCGCCTGCTCAAGGCCGTGCCCTCGGCCCACGCCATGCAGATGGCGCTGACCGGGCTGCGCATCGACGCCCATCAGGCGCTTGGCATCGGCCTGGTCAGCGAGATGTTGGTCACCGCCGAGGCCCTGCACGCACGTGCCTTCGCCCTGGCCGAGCGCATCGCGGCGGCAGCGCCCCTGGCGGTGCAGGCATTGCAGGCGCTGTCGATGCAGACCGCGCACCTGTCCGAGCGTGACGCCCAGCGCCTCACAGAGCTGTACTGGGGCGTGCTGCGCGACACTGAGGACCGGCGCGAAGGGCGTGCGGCGTTCGCCGAAAAGCGTACGCCGCACTACCTGGGGCATTGAGGAGGAGATCGCGATCATGCTACGTGATGCCTTGAAAGGCCTGACCGTGCTGGACTTCACCCAGATCGCCGCTGGCCCGGCGTGCAGCATGTCGCTGGCCGATATGGGCGCCCGGGTGATCAAGGTCGAACCGCCCGAGGGCGAGCTGGGGCGCGGCCTCGGCCCAGCCTGGGTGGGCACCGACAGTGCCCTGTACCACGGTTTCAACCGCGGCAAGCAGGGGCTGTGCCTGGACCTCAAGCACCCCGATAGCCGCGCCATCGTCGAACGCCTGGTGGCCGAGGCGGACGTGCTGATCGAGAGCATGCGCCCCGGGGTCATGGCACGCCTTGGGCTGGGCTTCGAAGCGCTGTCGCAGCTCAACCCGGCGCTGGTGTACTGCTCGATCTCGGCCTACGGCCAACACGGGCCCTATGCCCAGCGTGCCGGGGTCGACGGCATCCTGCAGGCCGATTCGGGGTTGATGCGCCTGATCGGCCTGCCCGGGCAGCCGCCGTGCAAGGTCCAGGCCCCGGTGGTGGATGTGGTCACCGGCTACATGGCCTGCATGGCGATCCTCGCCAAGTTGCAGCAGCGTGCCCGGGATGGCCAGGGCGGGCACCTGGACGTCAGCCTGATGAACTCGGCCTTGGCCTTGCAACAGTCGTCGATCAACAGCTACCTGCATGATGGCCAGCTGCCCACCCCGATTGGCAGCGCCGCACCCTACGCTGCGCCCAACGAGGCGTTCAGCACCGCCGATGGCTGGTTGATGGTCGCTGCCTACAACGGCAACCGCTGGCTACGGCTGTGTCAGGTGTTGGGGCGCCCGGCACTGGGCGAGGATCCGCGTTTCCTGACCTCGGCGCTACGGGTGAGCAACCGGGGGCAGATGCAGGCCGAGCTCAACGCCCTGTTCGTCACCCGCAGCACGGATGAGTGGTTGCAGCGCCTGGGCGAGGCGGACATCCTCTGTGCCCGGGTCGCTGATTACGACGATGTGCTGCAGCACCCCCAGGTGGCAGCCAGCGGCATCCTGGCCAAGGTCGAGCACCCGCGTCACGGGAGCCTGCGCATGGTCGGTTTTCCGGTCAACAGCGCCGAGGCGGCGAGCGAACCCTACCGGCCCGCGCCGAGCCTGGGTGAGCACAACCATGAGGTGCTGCGCGGCCTGGGCTTCGACCAGGCGCGGATCGATGCCTGGCAGCGTACCGGCGTGCTGCGCCAGGCCGGTTGAGTTTCAGGCTTCGCCACGGGTCTGGCGCGCCTGCTCCAGCAGCCAATGGCGGAACACCTGCATGTCGGCGGACTCGGGTCTGTGCGCCGGGGTCAGCAGGTAGTAGGTGTAGGCGCCCTTGTCGACCACCTGCGGGAAGGGGCGCACCAGCGTGCCTTCCCGCAGTTCCTTTTCCACCAGGAACAACTGCGCCATGGCCACGCCCTGGCCGCCGACCGCGGCGGCATAGGCCATGGACGAACTCTGGTAGCTCATCCCCGCCCGTGCATCCACCTGCCCGATCACCCCGATTGCCTGCAACCAGCAGGCCCAATCGTCGGGGCGGGCGAGCGAGTGCAGCAGGGTATGGCGAGCCAACTGCGTGGGCGCGTCCAGGCCTGGCGGCGAGGTCAGCAGGGCAGGGGCACAGACCGGGGCCAGCAGGTTGTCGCTGAGCACGTGGCAGTTGCAGTTCGGCCAGTCGCCAGCGCCCAGGCGGATGGCCGCGTCGAGGTCGTCGCGCTGGAAGTCCACCGGGTCCAAGGAGGCGCTGAGCAGTACCTCGATCTTCGGATGGTCGTGGTGGAAGCTGGCCAGTCGCGGAATCAGCCACTGCATGGCGAAGGTGGTGTAGGCGCGCACCTTGATCTGGCGCCGCTCGGGCGGCCGCTTGAGGTTGCGGGTGGCGCTGCGCAGTTGCTCGATGATCCGTGCCACTGCCTCGAAGTACTGACGACCGGCGGGGGTGAGGGTGATCTGGCGATGGCCGCGGGTGAACAGCGGCTGCTCCATGTACTCCTCGAGGCTGCGGATCTGCCGCGACACGGCACCAGGGGTGACGTTCAGCTCATCGGCGGCGAGGGTAATGCTCGAATGCCGGGCGACGGCCTCGAAGGCGCGCACGGCATTGAGTGGGGGAAGTCTGTCCTTCATGGGATCTACTTGTAGGAGGGGAAGCGGGCGATAGCTTAGAGCATAGGCCAGGTCGGGCTGGCGCTCATTCAGGGCTGCGTCGTTGCGCAGAGCGCATTCGGGCTTGGTGGGTGAATGTTGGGGCCGCAAAGCGGCCCCAGGTTTAGCGGGAACAAGACAAGGTCGCGTCAGAGGCGGATGATCACCGACTTGAGCTGGGTGTAGTGGGACAGGGCCTCGATACCCTGTTCGCGCCCATAGCCGCTCTGCTTGAAGCCTCCGCATGGGGTCTGCACGAAGCCGCCGCTGTATTCGTTGACCACGATGCGTCCGGCTTCCAAGCCCGCGGCGACCCGGTGCACGCGGCCGATATCGCGGCTCCAGATGCCAGCGCCGAGGCCGAATTCGCTGTCGTTGGCCAGGCGCAGGGCATCGGCCTCGTCCTTGAACGGGATCACGCAGAGGATCGGCCCGAAGATCTCCTCCCGGGCCAGGGTCATGTCGTTGCGCACGCCGGTGTAGACGGTCGGCTCGATGTACCAGCCCTGGCCCAGCTGTGCGCCTTGCGCGACCTTGCCGCCGATGGCCGGCACCAGGCCTTCGTCGCGGGCGATGGCGAAGTAGCTCTGGATCTTCTTGAACTGGGCCTGGGTGGTGATCGGCCCGGACGTGCAGTCGAAGTCTGGCCCGACCTTGAGCGCCGCTACCTGCTCCAGCAGCAGCTCGACGAAGCGGTCGTGGATGCTCTGCTGTACCAGCAGGCGCGTGCCGGCGCAGCACCACTGGCCGCTGTTCCAGGTGAAGGCGCGGGTGGCGCCGTGGGCTGCGGCTGGCAGGTCGGCGTCGTCGAACACGATGTTGGCCGACTTGCCGCCCAGCTCCAGGGTCAGGGGCAGGATGCGCTGGGCGGCGATGTGGCCCAGTTGCTGGCCAGCGGTGAGGCCGCCGGTAAAGGAGATCTTGCGCATCAGCGGGTGGTTGGCCATCACCGGGCCGAGCACGCTGCCCTTGCCGACCACGACGTTGAACACGCCGGCGGGCAAGCCAGCCTCGACGGCGATCCTGGCCAGTTCTACCAGCGACGCCGAGGTGTGTTCGGAGGGCTTGGCCACCACTGTGTTGCCGGTTGCCAGGGCTGGGGCGATGGCCCGTGCGGCCTGGTGCAGGGGTGCGTTCCAGGGCAGGATCGCGCCGGTCACGCCGAACGGGTCGCGACGGGTGTAGACGTGGTAGTCCGGGCCTTGATTGATGACCTCGCCGTCCTGCACGTTGACCAGCCCTGCGTAGAATTCGAAGTACTGCGCGGTGAGGTCGACTAGGCCGGCCATCTCCTGGCCCGGCTTGCCAGTCTCGGCGCTTTCCAGCGCGCCCAGGCGCGCCTCGTTCTGACGGATTGCCCGGGCCACCTCGAGCAGCACCCGGCCGCGTTGCGCCGGGCGCAGGTCACGCCAGGCCGGGAAGGCGGCATGGGCGGTGTCGATGGCCAGGGTCACGTCCTCGGCGCTGCTGCTGGCGACTTCGCCCATCTTCTGGGCGGTGCGTGGGTCGATCTTGTCGACATAGTGCAGGCCCGTGGGGGGCAGCGAGCGGCCGCCGATGTAACTCTCTACTCTGATCACTGCCAGATTCCTCATCGTTGTTGCAGGCGCCTGCGCCCATGCGGACCGTAGGCGGTCAACCTGCATCATTCGCCCGCGCCAGGGCCCCTTCAAACGACTTTTCGGCGCCTTTCGCTTGAGTAAAACTCACGCAAGGGCGGGGGCCGTGGATTGACTTTCGCTCAACCCAGGCGCGCATAAAACTCGCTTCACGCGCCCAGGGGCCGGTGCCATCGTTCCCTGACAAAAAGAATATGCGCTCCAGGGAGCCAGACATGAACAATGACAACGACGCGGTACTTGCAAGCATGCCCCAGGCTCAGACCTCCCACGCCGCCACCGGTGGCCGCACCCTGACCCGGACCGAGCGCAAGGCGATCGTCGCCGCCACCCTCGGCACCATCGTCGAGTACACCGACTGGGTGATCTACGCGACCTTCTCCTCGATCCTCGCCCGCCAGTTCTTTCCCGCCGAAGACAAGCTCAGTGCGCTGCTGTCGGTGCTGGCGGTGTTCGCCGTGGGCTTTCTCATGCGCCCGATCGGTGGCGCGGTGCTCGGTGTATTCGCCGACCGTTATGGGCGCAAGAAGGGCCTGACCCTGTCGATCCTGATGATGTCCCTGGCCTCGCTGGTGATCGGCCTGTGCCCCAACTACGAGAGCATCGGCATCGCCGCACCGATCATCCTGGTGCTGGCGCGCCTGGCCCAGGGCTTTTCCGCAGGCGGCGAGTTCGGTTCCGCCTCGGCCTTCCTGATCGAGTCCGCGGCGCCGGAGCGGCGGGCTTTCGCCGGTTCCTGGCAGTGGTTCGCCATCAACGCCGGCACCCTGGTGTCGTTCCTGCTGGGGTTCACCCTGGCGTCCGTGGGCAGCGAAACCGCCCTTGAGACCTGGGGCTGGCGAGTGGCCTTCGTGATCGCCGCACTGCTCGGCCTGGTCACCCTGTGGATCCGCCTGTCGGTGCGCGAGACCGAGGTGTTCACCTTGCAAGTGGAGAAAAAGGCGGTGCCCAAGCGCCCGCTGCGCGAGATCTTCACCACCTACCGCAAGGACGTCCTGCGGGTCATCGGCATCGCCATGGCCGGCAACATGCTCAACTATGTGTGGATGGTCAGCTACCCCAGCCAGGTGCACCTGCTGACCGGTATGTCGATCCGCGACACCTTGCTGGCCGGCTCTGTCGCCGTGGGCGTGTCGCTGCTGCTGATGCCGCTGGTGGGCACGCTGGCTGATCGCGTCGGCCGACGCCCGGTGCTGATCGCCTTCGCCGTGGGCGCGATGCTCTGGGCCTGGCCGAGCTTCGCCCTGTTGTACCCGGGCATCGGCCTGGTACAGGTGGCATTGTTGCAGACCGTGTCGATGGTGATTCTCACCGGGTTCGGCGCTGCCTCGGCGGTGACCATGGCCGAGCAGTTCCCCACGCAAGTGCGGGTGACGGGCATCGCCTTGCCCTATGCGTTGTCGGTGACCCTGTTTGGCGGCACCTCGCCTTACATCATGACGGCCATGGCCGGGTGGGGCATCGGTCACCTGTTCTGGCTGTATATCGTGCTGATCGCGCTGGTCAGCTGCATTACCTATGTGCGCATGCCGGAGATGAAGGGGCAGCCGTTGCGCTGAGGAGGAGGCGACAGCACGGGCAGCCTCGGGCAACCCTCTCGCGCAGGGTGTTCACGAGTCCCTCGCCCTGGCTCCGCCGGCGCCTTGGCCCACCTGGTTGGACGCCTCTGGCAACGAGGTGACCTTGATCGCCCGCGCCGGCACTGCGAACTTCGCACCGACCTTGGCGAACCGCTCCAGCAACTGGAAGTTGATCGCCTGCTGGATATCCATGTAGAGGTTGTACCCCGGGTCGAGCACGATGTAGACGCACTCGAACTCCAGCGCCTCCTTGCCGAATCCGCGCAGGTGGGCGCGGTCGAAGCGTACCTGGCCCTGGGCCTTGATGGCCTCCTCGACGATACCCGGGGCCTTCTTCACCGCTTCGGTGGGCGTGTCGTAGGACAGGCCGAACTCGAAGACGATGCGCCGCTCCTGCAGGCGCTTGTAGTTCTGGATGGTGCTGCTGATCATCCCGGCGTTGGCCATGACGATCTGTTCGCCACCGAGGCTGCGGATGCGTGTGGTCTTCAGGCCGATGTGCTCCACCGTGCCGGCCAGAGGGCCGATGACGATGAAGTCACCGACTTCGAACGGCTTGTCCACGGCGATGGACAGCGACGCGAACAGGTCACCGAGCACGTTCTGCACCGCCAGGGCCACGGCGATGCCGCCCACGCCCAGGCTGGCGACGAAGGCGGTGATGTTCACGCCCAGGTTCGACAGCATGGCCAACAGCACCACCGACCACAGCAGCACCCGGGCGCCCCACAGCGACAAGGTGGCCAGGGCGCTGCCCTGGTAGGTGTTGCTGGTGGCGTGACGGGCGAAGTAGCGGGACAGGCCGAGGGCGATCGCCCGGTTGATCCACAGGCCGATTTGCAGGGCGGCGACCACGAACCACAGGCTGCCGACCCGCTCCAGCCACCGTTGCGGCAGGTCCAGCACGCTGAGCCCGACGAGCAGGGCGGCGAGCAGCAGCAGGAAATTGCTGGTGCCCTCCAGCACCTTGACCAGCACCTGGCCGAACTGTCCATCCCGGCCGGACCAGTTGCGCACCCGGCGCAGCAGGAAGCTGATGGCCCAGCGCACGACCACGAAGATGAGGATGCTCACCCCCAGGGCCAGCAGCAGGTTCAGCACCGAGATGCCGAATAGCGTGGTGGTCGTCAGCAGGTCCAGGAATCGTTCGTTCATCGTCGCTATCCCTCCAAGGCTGTTTCGACTGCAGGCCGCCCAGGCGAGCCGCGGGCCGGGTGGGCACATGGTGCTTAGAAACGGGCGGGACCTTGGGGTTGGAAGAGACTGAGGAAAACTCGACGAACGGTATGGCTGGAGGGAGAGGGCCGGGTACTGAGGCAAGCCCCAATGGCACTCAGGCAAGGCTCGCCTGCAGGGCTTCGATGAACTCACGCTCGGCACGGCTCATGCGCTGGTCGCGGTTCCACAGCAGGTGGATGTCGACGTCGGCGATCCCTTCGTGGGGCGGCAGCCGCCACAGCAGCCCGGCGTCCACGTCGGGGGCGACCACATGCTCGGGCAGGCAGCCGATGCCGAACCCCGCGATCACCAGGCGACGCACTTCCTCGAGGCTCGGCGAGGACGCGACGATGCGCCCGGAAAACCCTTGCTGGTCTCGGAAGATGGTGAGCGGCGAGAGCATGCCGCCGATCTGGTCGCTGGTGAAGCTGACGAAGTTCTCCCGTTGCAGGTCGCCCTCGGGCTTGCCGAACAGGGCGTGGTGCTTGCCGCAGAAGAACGCATAGCGCTGGCGCAGGAACAGGCGTTGCTCCAGGCGCGGCTGGGGCCGGCGATTGAGGCTCAGGCCGGCGGTGGCGGTCTTTTCCTGCAGGGCCGCGACGATGTCGGAGCTGCGCATCACATCGATCTCCAGCTCCACGCGCGGGTGCTGGCGGTGGAAGTCGGCGAGGAAGTCGTCGAAGCGTGTCGAGCAGATGCGGCTGATCATCAACAGGCGCACCTTGCCCACCAGCTCGTCGGTAGGTTGCTCCAGCAGGCCACCGATCTGCGACATTTGCCCGTACACCTCGCCAGAGAGCAGGAACAGCTGTTCGCCCACTTCGGTGAGGACGAAGCGTGGCCCGCGGCGGGCGATGAGCTGGCGGCCGAGCTGTTCCTCCAGGCGCTTGAGTGCCTGGCTCACCGCTGGCTGGGTCAGGTGCAGGCGGGCGGCGGCGCGGCTGATGGAGAGTTCCTGGCCGATGACCCGGAAGGTGCGCAGCAGGTTCCAGTCGAGGCGGTCGTTGAGCAGGCGGTCGGGCATGGCGGGCTCGATAATAATCAGGGCTAATAGTTCGAATAATAAATAGAAAATTGACTAATCATAGCCCTGAGCCGATAAATCGTAGCCAGGGCAAGGCTGTCGCAGGTTTGCCCTGATGCCAGTCAGTCCAGCCTTGCAAGCGCCCCTTCGCGGGCAAGCCCGCTCCCACAGGGGCCGAGTCGACCACGAAAGGGGCGGTTTGCAGGGGCCTTGTGGGAGCGGGCTTGCCCGCGAAGGGCGGTAAGCACCGCCTGGTTGACCGGCACAGTATTCGAGCACCACCCAACAGCTTGACCAGGCGCCGACAGAGCGCCGCCGTGAGCCCCTAATCACTCCTGCCAGAACAAAAGCAAAGGAGCCAGACCCATGAAGCCTTCCGCTTCGCCCCAGCCGCGCCGTGCCGCCGCCGCCGCGTTCATCGGCACCATGATCGAGTGGTACGACTTCTATATCTACGCCACCGCCGCCGCCCTGGTGTTCGGCGCCTTGTTCTTCCCCTCCGACAACAGCCTGTTCAGCACCATGGCCGCCTTCGGCACCTTCGCCGTGGGTTTCTTCGCCCGCCCCCTGGGAGGCCTGGTTTTCGGCCATGTCGGTGACCGCATCGGGCGCAAGAAGTCCCTGGTCATCACCTTGCTGATGATGGGCGTGGTCACCGTGGGCATCGGCCTGCTGCCGACCTATGCGCAGATCGGTGCCACCGCGCCGGTGCTGCTGGTCCTGCTGCGCATCGTCCAGGGCATCGCCGTGGGCGGTGAGTGGGGTGGGGCGGTGCTGATGGCCGGCGAGCATGCGCCCAAGGGCCGGCGCAACTTCTTCGCCTCGTTCGCCCAGCTTGGCAGCCCGGCCGGCCTGATTCTCTCGCTGCTGGCCTTCGGCGCGGTGACCCGCCTGCCCGAGGAAGAACTGATGAGCTGGGGCTGGCGTGTGCCGTTCCTGGCCAGCGCGCTGTTGCTGCTGGTGGGCCTGGCGATTCGCCTGGGGGTCAATGAGTCGCCGGAGTTCATCGCCAGCCGCGAGCAGGCCGAAAAGACCCGGCGCAAGGAACAGGCGCCAGTGCTGGAGGTGCTGCGCACGGCCTGGCGGCCATTGCTGCTGTGCATCGGTGCCAACACCCTGGGCATCGCCGGGGTCTACTTCACCAACACCTTCATGATCAGCTACACCACCCAGCAACTGCACCTGGAGCGTGCGCTGATCCTCGAGTGCCTGTTCTTCGTGGCGGTCATCCAGCTCTGCGTGCAGCCGCTGGCCGCCTGGGTGTCCGAGAAAGTGGGCGCCACCCGCTTCCTGTGCCTGGTGTCGTTGCTGGCCATGGCCTCGCCGTACCCGATGTTCGTGCTGGTGAGCTCCGGCCAGGGGCCGCTGATCGTGCTCGGCATCGCCCTGGCGGCGGCGTGCATGGCCTCGTTCTACGCGGTGATCGCCGGCTACGTCAGCGGCATGTTCGAAACCCGCGTGCGCTATACCGCGATCTCCATGGCCTACCAGGTCTGCGGCGCCATCGCCGGCGGCCTGACCCCGCTGATCGGCACCTGGCTGGCCCATACCTTCACCGGGCAGTGGTGGCCGATGGCGCTGTTCTACAGCCTGATCGCCACGATTTCCCTGATCTGCGTCCTGGCCCTGGCGCGCCAGTACGCCCGCAGCCAGCACCTCGAGCTGGCCTGATCCACACCGATTCGATTGGAGTACCCGTACATGTTGAAAAGCAATGGCGAGCGCCTGTGGGCGAGCCTGATGGCCATGGCCGAGGTCGGCGCCACCGCACGTGGTGGCAGCTGCCGTCTGGCGCTCAGCGATGAAGACAAGGCCGGCCGCGAGCTGTTCGCGGCCTGGTGCCGGGAGGCCGGGTTGAGCCTGTCGGTGGATGCCATCGGCAACCTGTTCGCCCGCCGCCCAGGCAGCGACCCGGATGCCGCGCCGGTGATGATGGGCAGCCACCTGGACACCCAGCCTGAAGGCGGCCGTTTCGATGGCGTCTATGGGGTGCTGGCGGGCCTGGAGGTGGTGCGTCGTCTCAACGACCTCGGCATCCAGACCCGCAAGCCCCTGGAGATTGCCGTGTGGACCAACGAGGAGGGCGCCCGCTTCACCCCGGCGATGTTCGGCTCGGCGGTGTTCACCGGCACCCTGGCGCTGGACGAGGCCCTGGCCATTCGCGATGCCGAGGGCGTCAGCGTGGCCGAGGCGTTGCAGCGCACCGGCTACGCGGGTTCGCGCCCATTGGGCGGCAAGGTCGATGCCTACTTCGAGGCGCACATCGAGCAGGGCCCGATCCTCGAGGACAACGCCAAGAGCATCGGCGTGGTCAGCGGCGGCCAGGCGATCCGCTGGCTGGACGTGACCGTCGAGGGCATGGCGGCCCACGCCGGCACCACGCCGATGAAGCTGCGCAAGGACGCCCTCTACGGCGCCGCGCGGATGATCCAGACGGTGGAGCAGTTGGCCGCCGACTTCGCCCCCGAGGGCCTGACCACCGTGGGCGAGCTGTCTATCGCCAAGTCCTCGCGCAACACCATCCCGGGGGTGGTGCGCTTCACCGTCGACCTGCGCCATCACCGTGACGAGGCCATCGAGGCCATGGAGCGCGACCTGGGCCGGCACCTGCAGGCCATCGCCGAGACACGCGGCTTGCAGGTGCGTATCGAGCGCCACTGGGTCAGCCCGGCCACGCCGTTCGATCCTGCATGCGTGGCGGCGGTGCAACAAGCGGTGGATGGCCTGGGCTATGCGCAGCAGCCGATCGTCAGCGGCGCCGGCCACGATGCCATCCTGCTGGCGCGCTACTGCCCGACGGCGATGGTGTTCATCCCCTGCGTCGGTGGCCTGAGCCACAACGAAGCTGAGGACGTGCTGCCCGAAGACGCCCGCCAGGGCGCGGATGTACTGCTCAACGCCGTGCTGGCCCGTGCCGGTCGTGTAGAACAAGGAGACGTCTGATGCGTTGCTACTTCCACCCCGAACAGCTGTTGCACCATCCACGCAGCTACTACTCCCGAGGCGCCATGCGCACGCCCCAGGAAGTCCCCGAGCGCGCCCAGCGCCTGCTGCAGGCGGCCAAGGACCTGGGCTTCGACATCCGCCAGCCCGACGATGCCGGCCTCGGCCCGCTCAAGGCAGTGCATGGCGAGGCCTACCTGGCCTTCCTCGAAGAGGCCCATGCACGCTGGAAGGAGGTGCCCGAGGACTGGGGCGACGAGGTCATGTCGAACATCTTCGTGCGCGAGCCCAACGCCCTGCGCGGCATCCTCGCCCAGGCCGGGCGCTACCTGGCCGACGGCAGTTGCCCGGTGGGCGAGCAGACCTGGCGTTCGGCGTACTGGTCGGCGCAGAGCGCGGTGGCGGGCGCCAAGGCCATCCTCGATGGCGAGCCCGCGGCCTATGCCCTGTGCCGCCCGCCAGGGCACCATGCGCGTTTCGATGCCGCCGGTGGCTTCTGCTACATCAACAACGCCGCCGTCGCCGCCCAGGCCCTGCGCAGCCGCTACGGCCGCGTGGCGATCCTCGATACCGACATGCACCACGGCCAGGGTATCCAGGAGATTTTCTACGAGCGCAATGACGTGCTGTATGTGTCGACCCATGGCGACCCGACCAACTTCTACCCGGGTGTCGCTGGGTTCGAGGATGAGCGTGGCAGTGGTGCGGGGGAGGGGTACAACCTCAACCTGCCGATGGCGCACGGGGCCAGTGAAGCCGACTTCATGGGGCAACTGGAGATCGCGCTGGATGCGGTGAAGGACTTCGGTGCCGAGGTGCTGGTGCTGTCGCTGGGCTTCGATATCTACGAGCTGGACCCACAGAGCAAGGTGGCGGTGACGACCGAAGGGTTTGCGGCGTTGGGTGAGCAGATTCGGGCGTTGCGTTTGCCGTGTCTGATCGTGCAGGAAGGGGGGTATCACCTGGAGAGCCTGGAGGCGAATGCGCAGGCGTTCTTTGCGGACAAGGGGGATTGGCGTTAAGCGGGCAAGGGCCGGCAGTTGCGTTGTCGCTGCTGGCCTTTTCGCGGGCAAGCCCGCTCCCACAGGGTGTCGAGTCGGTCACGAATGATGTGGTTTGCAGGGCCTTGTGGGAGGCCTTGGCGGGGCGCCGGACGAGGGTGTCAGAAATTTTGTGTTCGGGCATAACATGAGTAAGAGGTGCATGTATGCCAACCAAAAAGAAACCCTTGCGTGACTTGCCCAAAATCCCCAAAGAGCTGCTGGAGCAGTTCGGTGAGGGCCTGATGACCGCAGAAGCTATCGAGGATGCCTCTGCGGCGTTTAAGAAGGCCCTGATCGAACGCGCGCTGCATGCCGAGCTTGG